>CALVVS010000015.1 GCA_944363925.1 uncultured Bacilli bacterium
GCTAGTGGTGGTACATTGTATAGAACTGATTTAAATGGAGATAATCAAATAGAAATATATACTAGTAGTCGTAATAGAGTTGAGAGTATATACGCTACTAAAGATTATTTGTTTTTTACTATTAATAGTGAATATTATAATGGCGAAGCTAGTGGTGGTACATTGTATAGAACTGATTTAAATGGAGATAATCAAATAGAAATATATACTAGTAGTCGTAATAGGATTTCAATATAATTAATTTGAGATAACTTTGCTTATATTTGGTTGCAATACAGAGTATAGTAGATGGTAATATTAAATAATTACATTATATTAATTTTAATAAAGGAATAAAAAGTAGAGTTGTTGCCAAAAAAATCATAAAAATTGTTGACAAACATATAATGAAATGATATATTATTTATGCATTTTAATTTCAGGTTTACCTTGTGGTAAATCTTTAATTAAGAAGAAAAATGAAACACCTGGATATGTGTAATGAAAGGAGGTTAAATTATGCCAACAATCAATCAACTTGTTAGAAAAAGAAGAGGTTCTAAAACTAGAAAAAGTAAATCACCAGTTTTGAATATTGGATACAACAGTAAAGATAAAAAAGAAACGTTAAGTAATTCTCCACAAAAACGTGGTGTATGTACTCGTGTTGGAACTAAAACACCAAAGAAACCGAACTCAGCTTTAAGAAAATATGCGCGTGTTAGACTTTCAAATGGAAGAGAAGTAGATACTTATATTCCTGGAGAAGGACACAACTTACAGGAACACAGTGTGGTACTTGTTCGTGGTGGACGTGTTAAAGACTTAATCGGTGTTCGTTATCACATTATTCGTGGTACTATGGATACTGCTGGAGTTGACGCTAGAAGACAAGGCCGTTCTAAATACGGTGCTAAAAAACCAAAAAGTAAATAGTTTTTAAAATATAATTGGAAGGAGGATTATTATGCGTAAAAGAAGAGCTGAAAAAAGAGATGTTTTACCAGATCCAATTTACAAATCTAAAGTGGTTACTAAGTTAATTAACCAAATTATGTTAGATGGTAAAAAAGGAACTGCACAAACAATTCTTTATGATGCATTTGATATGGTTAAAGAAAAGACTGGCACTGAACCAGTAGAAGTATTTAACAAGGCTTTAGAAAATATCAAACCAGCTTTAGAAGTTAAGACAAGACGTGTAGGTGGAGCTAATTATCCTGTACCTATCGAAGTTAGACCTGATAGAGCGCAAGCTTTAGGTTTACGTTGGCTTGTTAATTATGCTCGTCTAAGAGGCGGACATTCTATGGCTGAAAATTTAGCTAATGAAATAATCGATGCTTCTAACGGTGTTGGAGCTGCGGTTAAGAAACGTGAGGAAACTCACAGGATGGCAGAAGCTAACAAAGCATTTGCTCATTATAGATGGTAATTATAAGAAAGGAAATAAAATATGGCTCGTGAATATAGTTTAGAGAAAACTCGTAATATTGGTATCATGGCCCACATCGACGCAGGTAAGACTACATGTACAGAGAGAATTTTATTCCATACTCACAAGATCCATAAAATTGGTGAAACTCACGATGGTGAGTCACAAATGGACTGGATGGAACAAGAACAAGAACGTGGTATTACTATTACATCAGCTGCGACTACGGCATATTGGAAGGGTTATAGATTAAATATTATCGATACACCAGGACACGTTGATTTTACGGTTGAAGTTCAAAGAAGTTTACGTGTACTTGATGGTGCGGTTGCTTTGATTGACGCGCAAGCGGGCGTTGAACCACAGACTGAGACAGTTTGGAGACAAGCAACTGATTACAATGTTCCTAGAATGATTTTTGCCAATAAAATGGATAAAATGGGAGCAGATTTTGAATTTAGTTTGAAGAGTATTGAAGAGCGTTTAGGTGTTAATGCTAAACCAATAGAGTGGCCAATTGGTGCTGAAAGTGATTTTACTGGTATTATTGATTTAGTTACAAGAACTGCTTATAAATACGACGGAAAACAAGAAGAAAATCCAGAAGTTATCAATATTCCAGCTGATATGGTAGATTTAGTTGAGGAAAAACGTAATGATTTAATTGAGGCTGTAGCAGAATTCGATGACGATTTAATGACTAAGTATTTGGAAGGCGAAGAGATTTCGGTAGATGAAATTAAAGCAGCTATCCGTAAAGGTACTTTAGCTGTTAAATTCTTCCCAGTTATGTGCGGTACAGCACTTGGAAACAAAGGTGTTAAGTTATTACTTGACGCGGTAGTTGATTATTTACCTGCACCTACAGATGTTGAAGCTATTGATGGTGTGGATATGAATGGTAATGAAATTAAAAGACAACCTAGCGATAAAGAACCATTTTCAGCTTTAGCATTTAAAGTTATGACAGATCCATTTGTTGGACGTTTAACTTTTATAAGAGTATATTCTGGTCATTTATCTAATGGTTCATATGTACTTAATTCTAATAAAGATAAAAAGGAAAGAATAGGACGTATTTTACAGATGCACGCTAATCACAGACAAGAGATTACTGATGTTTATACTGGTGATATTGCGGCTGTGGTTGGACTTAAGTCAACGACAACAGGAGATACTTTATGTGATGAAAAACATGCCTGCATTTTAGCACCTATGGAATTCCCTGAACCGGTTATTGAACTTGCAGTTGAACCAAAGTCTAAAGATGACCAAGATAAAATGGCTTTAGCTTTACAGAAGTTATCTGAAGAGGACCCAACATTTAGAGCAACAACTGACCATGAAACTGGACAGACTATCATTGCTGGTGTTGGTGAATTACACCTAGATATCATTATTGATAGGATGAAAAGAGAATTCGGCGTTGAGGCTAATGTTGGTAACCCACAAGTTGCTTATAGGGAAACTATCAAACAAAAAGGTGACTGTGAAGGAAAATATATCAAACAATCAGGTGGACGTGGACAATATGGACATGTCTGGGTTGAGTTCGAACCTAACCCTGGTAAAGGATATGAATTTGTCGATGCTATCGTTGGTGGAGTTGTTCCAAGAGAATATATTCCAGTTGTCGATAAGGGACTTCAAGAAGCAATGGAATCTGGTATTTTAGCTGGATATCCAGTAATCGATGTTAAAGCGACTTTGCACGATGGTTCATATCACGATGTCGACTCATCTGAAATGGCGTTTAAGGTTGCGGCTTCACTTGCTTTAAAAGAAGCTAAGAAGAAATGTGACCCAGTTATTTTGGAGCCAATTATGAGTGTTGAAGTAACTGTTCCAGATGAATTTTTAGGAACTGTTATGGGTGATATTACGGCTAGACGTGGTAGACCAATGGGTCAAAGATCACGCGGTAATGCACTAAGTATAGATGCGATGGTACCACTTTCAGAAATGTTTGGATATGTAACTAGTTTACGTTCTAATACACAAGGTAGAGGTCAATTTTCAATGAAGTTTGATCACTATGAAGAAGTACCTAGAAATATCGCTGAAGATATTATCAAAAAAAATGGCGGAAACTAAATTAAAACAGTTGAAATTTTAATTTAGTCATGTTAAAATGTTTAATGAAAAAGAAAAAGGAGGAAATTAACAATGGCAAAAGAAAAATTTGACCGTTCAAAACCACATGTTAATATTGGTACTATTGGACACGTTGACCATGGTAAAACAACATTAACTGCGGCTATTACAAAATATTTATCAGATCAAAATCCAAAATGGGCTAAATTCGAAGCATATGCTGATATCGATAAAGCTCCTGAAGAAAGAGAAAGAGGTATTACTATTAATACTGCTCATATCGAATATGAGACAGCTAATAGACACTATGCTCACGTTGACTGTCCAGGACACGCCGATTATGTTAAAAACATGATCACTGGTGCTGCACAAATGGATGGTGCTATCTTAGTTATTGCAGCTACTGATGGACCTATGGCTCAAACTCGTGAACACATCTTATTATCTCGTCAAGTTGGAGTACCTCGTATGGTTGTATTCTTAAACAAATGTGATATGGTAGATGACGAAGAGTTATTAGACTTAGTTGAAATGGAAGTACGTGAGTTATTAACTGAATATGGTTATGATGGCGACAATACTCCAATTATCAGAGGTTCTGCTTTAAAAGCTCTAGAAGGAGACGCTAATTACGAAGCTAAAATTGGTGAATTAATGGATGCTGTTGATTCTTGGATTGAAACTCCAGCTCGTGATAATGAAAAACCATTCTTAATGCCAATTGAAGATGTATTTACTATCACTGGACGTGGTACAGTTGTTACTGGCCGTGTTGAACGTGGTGAATTAAAACTTAATGAAGAAGTTGAAATTGTTGGTTTAAAACCTACTAAGAAAACAGTTGTAACTGGTATCGAAATGTTTAGAAAACAACTTGACTTTACTGAAGCAGGAGACAACACAGGTTTATTACTTCGTGGTGTTTCACGTGACGAAGTTGAAAGAGGACAAGTTATTGCTAAACCAGGATCAGTTACTCCACATACTAAGTTCAAAGCTCAAGTTTATGTACTTAGTAAAGAAGAAGGTGGAAGACATACTCCATTCTTCAGTAATTACCGTCCACAATTCTACTTCCGTACAACTGATGTAACTGGTGTTATCGAACTTCCTGAAGGTGTTGAAATGGTAATGCCTGGTGACAATGTTGAAATGACTGTAGAATTAATCGCACCAATCGCTATTGAAAATGGTACTAAATTCTCTATCCGTGAGGGTGGTAGAACAGTTGGTGCTGGTAACGTTTCAGAAGTTATTGAATAATATTGTTTAATTACCAGAGATTTATTCTCTGGTTTTTATATATAAATTATAAAAAATACTTGTTTTATGATTAATTATAAGATATATTAATAATAAGGAGGTATTGCAAATGGAAAAAGAGGGGCTTAAAAAAGAAGTGAAGCATTATGAAAGAAATGTAACAATTATTTTAGTCATTTTAACAGTAATTAGTTTAGTGATCGATTTTATAGCTTATACTGGTATGGTATATAGTGATGAAACAATATATCAAATTGATGCAATAAGAAGTGTTATGAATAGCGGTTTATTTATGATTTTGATTTGGGTAGATAATATCGCAATTTATATAACTAATTTATTTTATTTTGCGGGAATTATTTCTTCTAAGCGTGATATGATTGTTAAGATTGCTTTTATGATTTTCTCTGTTCTTTCTACGATTTTGATTAATCTACAAATTGTTAATTTGATTGCTGATTTATTTGGGATGTTTTAAAAAGTATGTTATGATAGTGGCGTAAATTTAAAATGATACTTTAAATTTACGCTATTATAATGCATTGTACTTGTAAAATTTTACAAGTATTTTTGTTATTAGGGTTTTCATTGACTTTTATAATAAAAAACAATATAATTTTAAATAGTGAAAGGGTGTTTATTATGTTACAAAAGCCAAAAGGAACTTATGATATATATGGTGATAGAGCTTTGATACAACTTTATTTTAGAAAGTTAGTAGAAGCTTTGATGGATAAATATAATGCGAAGTATATTGAAACACCGATTTTTGAAGCGAGTGAGCTTTTTCATAGAGGTGTTGGAGAAACGACGGATATTGTCAGTAAGGAGACTTATGATTTTAAAGATAGAGGAGATAGAAATTTGACTTTAAGACCAGAGGGAACAGCTGGAGTAGTTAGAAGTTTTATCGAAAATAAGTTATATGCTGAAAATTTACCTTTAAAATTATGGTATATGGGTCCAATGTTTAGATATGAAAGACCACAGGCTGGAAGATATAGAGAGTTTTATCAGTTTGGAGTAGAAGCTTTTGGGTCTGATGATCCGATGATGGATGCGGACATGATTGGTGTTGTCGTTAATTTATTTAATATTTTGGGGTTAAAAGGTGTTAGTGTTAATATAAATACTTTAGGTGATAGAGAGTCTAGAGAAAGTTACCGTAAGGCATTACTTGAATATTTTAAACCTTATCTAGGCGATTTATGTGAAGATTGCCAGAGACGATATGAAAAAAATCCTTTACGTATATTAGATTGTAAGATCGATAGTGGTAAGGAAATTATGAAAAATGCTCCAAAAATGATAGATTACTTAAATGAAGAGAGCAAGAGGCATTTTGATAAGGTTCAGGAATATTTAAAAGCAATGGGAATTGATTTTAAAGTTAATTCTAATATTGTAAGAGGCCTTGATTACTATACACATACAGTGTTTGAGGTTCAAGCTGATATAGAAGGTTTTGGAGCGCAAAATACTTTGGCAGCTGGTGGCCGATACGACCATTTAGTAGAGTTTGTGGGTGGTCCTAGTGTACCTGGTGTTGGTTTTGCGGTAGGTTTAGAAAGATTATTTTTAGCTTTGGAAGCTGAAGGAATTGATATTAGAAAATGTGTTTATCCGGATGTGTATATTTTTAATGCGGATGAAAAGCAGAAACCTTATGTTTTAGCTTTAGCAAACCATTTGCGACTAGCTGGCTTTAATGTGGAGATTGATTATAAAACCCGTAATTTTAAGAGTAATTTTAAACGTGCTGATAAGGTTAGAGCAAAATATATTATTATAATTGGTGAAGAAGAGGTTCAAAATAAGTTCTTGACGATTAAAAATAATGTAACTAAGGATGAATATAAAGTTGAACTTGATAATTTAATAGAATTTTTAGACGAAAAATTAGGTGATGATGATGAAGATTAACAATACTAGTATAAATAAAAAAAATGTCGGGGAGATAGTTACTTTATATGGTTGGGTTAATAAAAAAAGAGATTTGGGTGGCTTAATTTTTATTGATTTAAGAGATAGAAGTGGTCTTATTCAATTAGTAATTAACCCAGAAAGTGATGTATATGAGCTGGCTAGTACATTAAAAAGCGAATATGTTATTAAAGTTAGTGGTAAAGTTGTTTTAAGAAAAGAGGCAAATTCTAATTTAAAAACTGGGGAGATAGAAATAGAGGTTCAAAGTTTAGATATTTTGAATAAATCTTTAGATTTACCTTTTGATTTGAATAATGTTACTGCTTTAGAAGATACGAGATTAAAATACCGTTATTTAGATTTGCGAAGAGAAGAACTTAAAAATAATTTAATGATTAAACATAGAGTGATGCAAAGTGCGAGGAGTTATTTAAACTCTTTAGATTTTATGGAAATAGAAACACCAATATTATGTAAGTCAACACCTGAGGGGGCGCGAGATTATTTAGTGCCTTCTAGGGTTAATAAGGGCTGTTTTTATGCTTTACCGCAATCACCACAACTTTTTAAGCAAATACTTATGATGAGCTCTATGGAAAGGTATTATCAGATTGCAAGATGTTTTAGAGATGAAGATTTGCGGGCTGATAGGCAGCCAGAATTTACGCAGATTGATATGGAAATGAGTTTTTTATCACAAGATGAAATTATGAGTATTACGGAGGGTTTGCTTTATAATATATTTAAAGATGTTAAAGGCATAGAAATTAAACTACCGATTGATAGAATAACTTATGAAGAAGCGATTAATTTATATGGCAGTGATAAACCAGATTTAAGATTTGGAAATCCAATTTACGATATTACAGAAAGTTTTAAAGGTAGTGATTTTAGTTTATTTAATAATATTATAAATGATGGCGGAATAATTAATGCTTTAGTTTTTAAAGAGGCTTTTGGATATTCTAGAAAAGATATCGATAGACTTACTGAGTATGTGAAAACTTATGGAGCTAAGGCTTTAGCTTTTCTTAAATATAATGGAGAATTTACGGGCAGTATTGCGAAGTTTGTGGATGACAAGATTGGAAAAGATTTGGTAAATAAGTTAAATTTAAAGGATAATGCTTTGGTTTTAATTATTGCGGGTGACAAGAAAACGGTTAAAACTTCTTTAGGTGCTTTGAGATGTAAGATGGCCAAAGATTTAGGACTAATAAATAAAAATGAGTATGCTTTTACTTGGGTGACAGATTTTCCGATGTTTGAATATAGTGAAGAAGAAGGAAGATATATTGCTTGTCATCACCCATTTACGCTCCCACAAGATATAAATAGTTTAAGTGATAAAGAAAAGGCAAAGGCTTATGCATATGATATAGTAATAAATGGTTATGAAGCTGGTGGAGGAAGCCTTAGAATATATAATCCGGAAGAGCAAGAAAAGGTTTTAAATGAGCTTGGTTTTACTAAGGAGCAAGCGAAATCTCAATTTGGATTTTTGTTAGAAGCTTTAAAATATGGATGTCCACCTCATGGAGGTTTGGCTTTAGGATTAGAAAGACTTACTATGATACTTTGCGGTACAGAAAATATCCGTGATGTTATTGCTTTTCCTAAGACGACTAGTGCATCTTGTTTGATGACCGAAGCTCCTAGTATAGTAGATAAGAGACAGTTAGAGGAGTTACATATTAAACTTGACGAATAAAAAGGGCTTTAAGATTAGGTGGTTATATGGATAAACAAATAATTTATGAATTACTTAGGGATAACCTTTGTATTCAAGATAAAGCTTTACAAAAATTAGTATGGGCATTATATAATAATTTTTACAATGATGGTGTTAATCAAAATATTTTACTTATTGGTGATAGAGGAACTGGTAAGACAACGATGTTTAAAGAGGCGGCAGATTTAATGGATATTCCTTTTGGGGAAGTTCATAATGCTTTTTCTTTTGATAGTATTAATATGAAATTACTGGCTAATGGTTTAGTGCAATTAGGTGTGAATAGTGATAATTATGAAGGCATAATACTTCTTCATGATTTTCAAGATGCTTTTATAAGGGGTCATAGTTTAGAATTTAATGCGATGGTGGCTTCTAACATTTTAAATTTAGATGATTTTGGATATTTTAATACGTCTAATATATGCTTTGTTGGAGAGATAGATACTGATAATGTAAGAGATATTTTTGGAAATGATTTGATTTTATCTGATTTAGATACGAATAGTTTTACTTCTCCAACTTTAAGTATAATTCAAAGTTATTTAACTAATGCGAATAGGGTTGTGGAAAATGAAGATGGAAGTAGAAGAGCTAATGTTGGTTTTGAGAAGTATGTTTCTGATGTGATAAAAAATCGCTTTTTAGCTTCGACGACTTTGGATGTGTTTAAACAGCGAATTTACATGGAAGATATGGGAACTGAAGAGATTGTCAAGGCTTTAAATTCTCCAATTTCAACTTTGAATTTATATAAAGATGAATTATTAGATGATTATATGATTTCAGATGAATTTATGAGAAGAGTAGCCGGTTATATATTAGAAAGTGGAGAGGGACTTCATGCGATTAATGCGGCTATTGAAAATACTTTTATGAGTGATTTGAAAAGTGATAAAAAGGTTTTGAAAAAAGGTTCTTTGTTTATGTCTCGTATAAAATAGGTGTTGGAGGTAGTATATGGAAACACAAGATATTTATAATGAATTAAGAGAAATGCTTTGTAATCAAGATAAAGCGTTAAAAGAACTTGTTTGGACGATAGCTAGGAATAAAAAGCTAAATAGGCCTAAAAATGTTTTGCTTGTTGGCGAAGTTGGAACTGGCAAATCGACAATGGTTGAATGCACGGCTAATAAAATGAATATTCCAGTGGCTAGAGTAACAGGTTTTTTAACTCCACAAGGAACCGATCCTATAGTACTTTATAATGCTTTTACTAGTTTGTTTGTACAAAATAATAAGGAAAGTTTTAAAGGTATTGTATTAATTCAAGATATGAAAGATATTTTTCTTTATGGAGGGTTTGCAACTTTAAGTTCTATAATTACATCGGGAATTTACACTTATGAAAATCGTGTGTTAGATATTTCTGAAACGATGTTTATTGGTGAGATTGACAATAATGATTTGGAAGATTGCTTTATAGAAAAACCGGTTTATACGCTTGATAATATTGATGAGGCTATTTATTCGACAGAATATAATGGCGATGAAGTTCGAGAGATAATTGCTGATATAATAGATATGTATGGTGAAGAGGATAATACTGTAGATATGTATGTAGATCAATATAGAGAGGCGATTAGAAAGACTTTTTTATCACCGGCCTGCACTAGAGTTTTTAATAAGAAGATATTTATGGATGTTATGGGCGTTGAAGATATTAAAAAGGCGATAGAATCACCTGTTTCGGAGCTGCAAACATACAGTGATGATTTGTGTGCGGAGTATATGACTTCTCAACATTTTATAAATTCGGTGGCTAATCATATAAGCGAAAGTTTAGTTGGACTTCATGATTTGGATGATGCGGTTAGAGATGTTTCACTTTTTGATAGTAAAAGAAAAATAAAGGTTTATAAAGAAAATTCTTTAATGAGGTTTTAGTTTGGAAAGATATAAAGAGATTGAAAGAAGTATTATTAAGAAGTTTAGAGCTGTTATATGGCATCAATTTGTTAAAGCAGTAAGTGATTATCATTTAATAGAGGAAAACGATAGAATTGCAGTTTGTATTAGTGGGGGTAAAGATTCTTTTTTACTAGCTAAATGTTTAGAAGAGTTACAAAGGCATGGAAAAATTAAGTTTGAGTTAGAATATATTATTATGAATCCCGGTTATACTGAAGAAGTTTTAAAAAAGATTAATGATAATTTACGCCTTTTAAATATTAAAGCGCACGTATTTGAAAGTCCTATTTTTAAGGTGGTTTATAAAGAGAAGAACCCTTGCTATTTATGTGCGAAGATGCGAAGAGGCTATTTATATAGTTATGCGAAGGGGCTTGGGTGTAATAAGATTGCTTTAGGCCATCATTTTGACGATGTGTTAGAGACTATTTTAATGAATTTAATTTATAATGGGATGTTTGCGGGTATGATGCCCAAACTTAAAAGCGATAATTTTGATGGCATGGAACTTATCAGACCACTTTATTTAGTTCGTGAAGATAGTATATTGGCTTGGATGAAGTATAATGATTTATCTTTTATCGATTGTGCGTGCAGTGTAACTAAGAAAAATACTGGTAAACGAAAAGAAATGAAGGAACTTGTGAAAGTTTTAAAGGGATATTATCCCGATGCAGATAGAAATATTTTTAATTCTTTAAGTAATGTTAAACTCGATAAGGTTATAACGTACTTTGATAGTGAAAAGCATAATTTTTTGGATAAATATTAGCTATAACGATGAGGTTATAGTTTTTATGTGTTATAGTTTGCTTGACGAGAGGTTATTTACATAAATATTTGGATGTGTTATAGTGGATATATTAAGATAAAAGAAAGTAATATTGATGTTTTTAAATTAGAATTTGAAAGTGTGAGGTAATTATGAAAGAAGAATTAGAAATTTGTGTAAGGTCTTTGGTGTCTTTTAATGAACTTTATGCTGATATGATTAAGAAAGGCTTCCACGAACAAGAAAATTTTATTTTAAACGATATCTATTTGGTTAAGGATGATGTAGAAGTATCTTTAGAAAATGAGAAAGCTATTTTTTCTAATTATGTTTTGATTAGAGAGACGGTTGGTAAAAGAAAAATACTTGTTTTAAAACATAAAGAAGTAAATAAAAATGGTGAGATAACAAAACAAGAGTCAGTTAAGTGTCCAATTACTGATATTCATAAAGCTTATGATTTTATGAAAGCTTTAGGTTATAAAAAATTATTTGAAATAAGTGATCATAATATTTTAATGAGTAATGGAAAAAAATGAAATTTATATTCAAGATGTTAAAGGTCTTGGAACTTATGTAGAGATGGAACAAAAGAATTTACTTTTAGAAAACAATAATGGCGATACGATCGAGGAGATGAAAAGTGTTTTAAAAGGATATGATTTAAAAATTGATACAAGTGATTATTTTGTTAGAAAGGCTTATGATGCTTTAAAAATATATTATGAAAAATAATGTGAAGTTGTGTAAAGTTACTAGTAAAAATTTGATATATATGATATAATTTAATTGTCTAAAAGAAGAATACCGCTATGAAAAACCTACTAAGTATAACGATTGGGAATCTAATTTACTGATGGTGTAGAATACTTTAATTTATTAAAGGATCCTAAAATCGGTAATGTGATGCCCACCTGGGCGATCAGGTTTTTAATTCGTTAAGGTTTCTCTTTTGGACTTTGCTTATTTATGAAGCCCTTGAAATTCAAGGGCTTTTTGCTTGCTTATATATGCTAGAAACACCTGCAATTTGAGAAGGTAATACACACATAATACACAAATTTATGATGGAAGAATTAATATGTTTGCTTTATGATAATTTGTCTTAAATAATTGTGAAAAAAGCTAGTTTTTTGTTAATATTGGTCACTTTTTCTTGCAAATTAAATATTATATGTTATAATAGTTTGCACGACAGAAAGTGAGGAGTGTATGAAAATTAGAAACTGTCTAGGGGTGGCATGTTTTATATTAGCGCTTTGTGTCAGTTTATTTTTAAATGGGATTTCAAATTCTAGTTTAAAAATGACTTCAAATGAAAGCAATATTAATATGGCTTTCAATGGCAACCAGATTAACACAATATTTAATGGCAACATGAATAATACACAAAAATTAAGTACTTCACATTTTGCACGTGAAGTAAGATATCATAATTTAACTGATTATCTTGTTTTTGAAAACAGTCATTTTACTATTGATGGGCAAGAAATTAGCGATGATATGACGGTTAATTATGGTTCAAAGATTGACATTCATTTAGAATGGGCGTTACCAAATACAGAAAGGTGGACAACTGAAGACGTTTTTGTTTATGATCTTCCTGAAGGCTTTACTTTTGCGAATGGTCAAACTGGTTCAGTTATGGATAACGCTGGTAACAGAGTTGGTGTTTACACTATTTCTAATAATGAGGTAACTATTCAGTATACTGACGAAGACTTTGTTAGTCAAAGTAATATTATTGGAGCTATGAATGTATCAGGAGAGATTACCGATGTTTCTATGGGTGGTTCTGATGGCGGTAAAATTGATTTGAATATTCCTGGTGTAGGACAGATTATAATTAATGTTAATCCAACTAGTGCACTTAGAATTAATAAAGCTGTTACTTTAGTTTCTGGTGAAACAGATATTTATGAGTTTACAGTAAGTTTGAATTCACCATCCGAAAATACAAATGTCGTAATTACGGATATTATGGGTAAATATTTGGAATTAATTCCAGATACTTTGAGTATTTCTAAAAATAATTCTGAGATGACTTCTGGTTTTGAAGTTACAGTTAATGAACCATCTGGTTTTGTTTATACTATTGATAAGTTAAATAAAGGTGATAAGGTAGTAATAACATATAGAGCTAAGGTTTTAGATGGTGGTTTTATTATTGGTAATGAAGATGATAATACTAAAAATGCAGGTTTAACAAATTATGTTAAAGCTGATAGTGATGAATTACCGAATGAAATTACTGCACATGTTACAGTTGATACTTATAAGGCAAGTTTAACTAAGAGTGGTCAGTATAATCTTAGTGATAACACTGTTACATGGACAATAACTGTTAAACCTGGTCAAAAAGGTGTAACATTAAAAGATGTAATTACTGAGGGGCAGGAAGTAGTTGGTGATATAACTATAGATCCAGCTGACCGTACAATAGATGCTTATGATTTAGCAAATGGTATTTTCTTTGGTGCAGATTCAACTGGCGAAAAAGTTTATACAATTAAATATAAAACTAGAGCTACTCAATCAGATGCAGCAACATTAAAGAATAAAGCAACTATTTTTGTTGGTTCTGAAGATGTTTTTGATGAGGAAGAAGTTATAATTAATTTGATACCTGGTGTAACAATTGATAAAACTGTTAGTGATCATAATGATAGAGAAGGTATTATTTATTGGAATAATGAAATAACAATACCGAATCTTGATAATACTAATAAGAGTTTTGAATTTGTCGATGTTTTAGGTGAAGGCTTAATTCTTGATGAAAGTAGTATTAAAATAACTCCAGAGACTGATTATTCACTTGATGTAGATGGTAATACTTTTACAATTAAGTTTGATAATCCAGTAAGTCCTGGTAAAGAATTTAATATTTCTTATAGAACAACATTTGTTAATACTATAGATAAGCAAACTTTTGTGAACAAGGCAACTATAAATTATGGTGGTCAGAGTGCTTCTGATGAGGCAAAGTACGAATATACTAAGAAAACTGATTACATTAATAAGAGTGTTAGTGGTGATGATTTCACTAAGACTGGGGTTGCAAAGTGGAATATTAATATTGATAGATTTCCAAATGAGAAAATAAATAATGCACATATTACTGATGTTATTCCTGAGGGAATGAAATATGTTGATGGTTCAGCAAAGATTGTTATAAATAATGTAACGACAGATATTACACCAATTAAAAATGAAAATACATTAGTATTTAATCTAAATGAATATTTAGATCAACTTGATAATATGGGTGCAACTATTTATTATGAAACTAAAATAAAAGAAATTTTTAGTGAGTCAAAGACTTATACTAATAATGCAAAACTTACAATAGATGGTGAAGCAATGGGTGAGGCTAGTGCTTCAATTGAAGGAGCTGTATCTAATTTAATAAGCAAAGATTATGAATATACAACTTCAACAGCGCCAATTGCTAATTATACAATTAAAGTAAATGAGGGAGCCATTGATATATCACCAGATTCTAATACTTTAATGGTTGAAGATAAAATGGGCGATGCTTTATCATTTGTTAGAGGAAGTTTGAAAATTAACGGAAAAGATGCTGATCCTAAGGAATATAGCTGGGATAGTACAGAAAAACTTTTGACAATTATTATTCCAGATAATAAGTCAGTAACAATAACTTATCAAGTTTTAGTTACTTTAAGACCTGGTGATGAGCTTAATGAAACAAATGCTTTTAATATGGTTAATTTAAATGGTTTTGTTTATGATTCAACAGAAACTGGAGTGACTATTACTGGTAAGGTTTTAGAAAGTGTTGCTTCATCTTCTAGTGATTCAGCTACAGTAAGAGTTTATAAACATAGAGAAGGTGCAGAAAATATTGGCCTTTCTGGTGTTAAGTTTGATTTATATGAAGTTGGATTTACTTTGGTAGATGGTGAAGTTAATTTTACTCGTGAAGAGACATTAGTGAAATCATTAACTACTGATGAGGATGGTTATGTAATATTTGGTGGTATTAATTATGACCGAATATATAAACTTGTAGAGAGTGAAACAGTAGATGGATATGTTTTGAATTCTACGCCTTATTATTTTGTATTTCCAGGTAATGATAATATTGATTTTCCAGAGTTTTATGAAGAATATAGAATTAATTCTTATCCTGATGAGGCGATAGTTGATATTACAGTAAGTAATGAATATTCAAAGCTTGATATAAATGTTACTAAGGTTTGGAATGATGATAATTATGAAAATAGACCTGATTCAATTACTGTTTATTTAAAACGCAATGGTGAATATGTATATAGTAATGGTGAAAAAGTGTCTATGATTTTAAGTAGTAATAATAATTGGAAGGCTACTTTTGAAGGTTTAGATAAGTATGATGAAAATCATAATCGTTATGATTATACTTTAGAAGAAGATGTTCCAAATCATTATCAGGCTGATTATAATGCTTCATCTAACATTGATACAAAAGATTTTGTTATTACTAATACACTTGATGATAGTAGTTTGACTATTCAAAAGGTTGTAGGTGGTAATGCTGGTGAGACTGATAGATACTTTACTTTTAAAGTTGTTTTAAAAGATAAAAATGGAAATCCATTAGATGGAGAGTTCTATTATACAGGTTCTAAAGAGGGATTTATTAAATCTGGTGATACGGTTAAACTAAAACATGGTGAGACTATTACAATTAATGGACTTCCTTATGGAACTTTATATGAAGTTACAGAGCTTGAGGCTAACAGTGATAGATATGAAACTATAGCTACTAACGATAAGGGTAAAATTACTTTTGACGAAAATAAAGTAGTATTTACTAACATTAAGAATGAAGGTAAACTTACTATTGATAAAACTGTTGGCGGTAATAGTGGTGAGACTGATAGATATTTTAATTTTAAAGTTATATTATATGATGCAAATGGTGAAGTTTTAGAAGGTGAGTATAAATACATTGGAAGTAAAACAGGAACTATTAAATCAGGTGATATAATTAAATTAAAACATGGTGAGTTTATTACTATTATTTGCTTACCGGTAGGAGCAAGCTATAAAGTTATAGAACTTGAAGCAGATAGTGATGGTTATAAGACAACAGTTACTAATGGTGATGGAGTTATTGGCTTAGAAGGAAATATTAGTTCATTTATGAATTATAAAGATGTGTTTGAAAAACCATATCAGAAAGCTAATATTCCACAAACTGGTGGTAGTGATAATACGTCACTTTATGGAATTTTAACGATAGCTTCTGGAATGCTTAGTGTCTATTTGTTAAGACGAAAAAATGCTTAGAAAAGTATCTATAATATTATGTTTAGTTATTTGTCTAATATTTTTAGGTTTATTTACTTTAGAATTTTTAGACAAAAAGGAAGGGGAGACATTTTATAAGAATGTTCTCCCCTCAACTAATATTAAGGATATAAATAAATTAGAGAATGAGTATGAAGGAGCTACTGGTTATATTGATATTCCTAATACAAGCATTAGTTATCCAATTATGCAAGGTGAGGATAATTCATATTATTTAAAACATTTACCAAATGGTGATAGAAATAAAATGGGATCTATATTTTTAGATTACCGAAACAATGGGTTTAATGATAAGAATACGATTATATATGGCCATAATTTTAATAACGGTACAATGTTTAGTGATTTACTTAATTATAAGTCTTTTGAATTTTATAAGAATCATTCAAATTATAAGATTTATACTAGTGATAAAGTAATTGAGGTTGCTATTTTTGCTGTTTATATAGCGGATGCTACTAAGGATGAGTTACCAATTAATTTTGAGTCTACTGATTTTGAAGATTATTTAGATATGGTATTGGAAAGTAATTTGATAAATAGTGAAGTTAGTATTGATAGTGATGATAGTTTAATTACTTTATGTACGTGTAGTAATGGTTCTTGGAAAAATAGACTAATAGTTATTGGTAAAGTTTTAAATTAAAAAGGAATTAGTTTTTGGCTAATTCCTTTATTTTTTCAGTGTTTTTAAAGTTGGCTTTGGCGATTTCATTTAATATGTTTGTACCATATTTTTTGACTAGTTTAGCTCCAATTTCATCAACTATAGGTCCAGCACCTTTTGGTAATGTTTGATTATATTTTTTAGCTAGTTTATCGAATTCTTTGATGAAAATATATCTACTGATGATGGCTGAACAAGCAACTGATAGACATTGATCTTCAGCTTTAGTAATAAATGTAATGTTTCTTTGAATGTTTGGGGTTTGTTTTAAATAATTATAATATACATATTTTTCGGCAAATTGGTCGACAACAATATAATCGTAGTTTGGATATTTTTTAGTCATTTCTAATAGTACTTTATTATGTAATATGGCTTTCATAGCATTCATATTATAATTTTCTCTTTTTTCATTATATTCTTTATTTGATAAGGTCATGGTGTAATAAGGTATTTTTTTTATAATTTGTGGAGTTATTTTTAAAATTTGTTCATCAGTTAATTTTTTAGAATCTTTGACTCCTAAATTTTCTAAGAATGGTATATTGTCTTTTGTTACATAAGAAGCGGTAACAACGATTGGTCCAAAGAAGTCACCGGTTCCAACTTCGTCTGAACCGATGGTGTTTGCATAGTAGACTTTAGAATTTTTTTTATTTTCTTTCTTTTTATCACCGGCTATTTTCATATCTATTTTTTTATCTGGATTTAAGTTTTTTTCCATTTGGGACCAAAGATTTGCATCGATATCGGCACTTATTCCTTGAAAGACGGCTTTACCAGAGTTATACAATGTGACAACAGTATCAGCTTCGTCAGCTTGAAAAACGGCGTATGGAGGGGTTTTAGGTCTTTTTTTATCTTCAAAGTATTCGCTCATTTTATTCATGGTATTTTCACTTAGTTTTAAAGTGATTGTCTTTGTTTTTTCTTTTTTCATATTCTCACCTGTAAACATTTTATCATATTTATTTTATCGCGACAATAAGACTTTACTTTTTGATTTTAAATGTAATATAATTATGTTAAAGGAGAATAGATATGAATATTACAGATTTTTTAATTATTATTTTTATTGTGCTTGGGGCTTTTGTAGGTGCGAAGCAAGGATTTACGAAGGCATTAGTTAGTTTTTTAGGTACAATTATTGTGGTGGTACTTTCGTATTTTTTGAAAAATCCCGTTAGTGAATTTTTGATGAGTTTTTGTCCATTTTTTAATTTTGGTGGGATTATCAAAGGAGTTACTGTTTTAAATATTGCGGTGTATGAAGTAATTGCTTTTATTTTAGTATATTTTATTTTGATGGCTATTTTAAATGCGGTTCTTTTTGCGACGGGTATATTTGAAAAGCTTTTGAAGTTTACGATAGTTTTGGGTATGCCTTCGGCTATATTTGGTGCGATTATTGGCGCAATTAAGAATTATGTTATAGTATTTTTTGTGTTATACATTTTATCAATGCCTAATTTTGTGGATGTTGGATTTGTTAAGAATTCAAAGTTTAGAGAACCAATTTTAGTTAATACGCCACTTCTTTCAAATATTGCAGGTTCTGCTTTGGAGGCTTTGGATGAGTTTAAAGGTTTGGCGGATAAGTATACTGATAGTACTGATATTAATGCTTATAATTTAGAGACTTTAGATGTATTTTTAAAATATAAAATTGTGACTGTAGATACGGTGAAAAAACTTGACGAAAGTGGTAAAATAGAGATTAACGGAATTGAAACCGTTTTAAGTAAATACGAGGAGGAGTAGCTATGGAAATAATTAAAGGTGATTTAGAAAATTTTGACAATATTACGAGCAAAGGTGATGTGCTTGTAGATTTCTTTGCAACTTGGTGTGGGCCTTGCAAGATGCTTTCACCAGAGCTTGAAGAAATTAAGGATAAGGTTCAAATTATGAAGGTTGATATTGATGAAAATTTGGAACTTTGTAAGAGATTTGGAGTTATGAGTGTTCCTACGCTTGTCTATTTTAAAAAAGATGGAAGTTATATTATGAATATTGGTTATATGACAAGTGATGAAATACTTAAGTTTATTGGAAAATAAAAAGCTATTAGTTTAAAGTCTAATAGCTTTTAGTTATTTTTCATTGATAGGATTATTTGTTTATCCATTTTGATTTTATGATATTTAACATGGCATTTATCGAAGAGGGTTCTTGAGGCAATGTTATTTTCAGAATTTGCATATTTGTCGTTTAGATAAATGACTTCTTTAATACCGGATTGGATAATTAGTTTAGCGCATTCGTTACAAGGAAACAGGTCGACATATATTTTGGCGTTTTCTAAGTCTTTTTTATTTCCCCTATAGTTTAGGATGGCGTTTAATTCAGCATGGCAGACGTAGGGATATTTGGTGTTTAGGTTTTCGCCTTCGCGGCCCCATGGGAATTCGTCATCGTCAAAGCCATTTGGGGCACCATTATAACCGATTGACAAAATACGGTTATCGTTACTGACGATGCAGGCACCGACTGTTGTTGAAGGGTCTTTACTTCTTAAGGCACTTAGTTCAGTTATGGCCATGAAATATTCATCCCAAGTTAGATAATCCGTTCTTTTTTTTGAATTCATATTTTCACCTCATGATTTATTTTATCATATTTTTGGTATTTTGAATAATACTATTTTTTTGATATAATATTTAGTGGTGAAGATTATGAAAAAAATGTATTTTCTTACACTTATAACGATTTTGTTTGACCAAATTATTAAAAATGGGCTTTTACTTTTTATGAGTTTTGGCCAGTCGATAGATGTTATTTCTGATTTTTTTAGTATTACTTTGGTTGGAAATACGGGGGCGGCATTTAGTATTTTGAGTTCTAATACGCTTTTATTGATTGTGATTTCGGTGGTTGCTTTAAATTTAATTTATTTCTTTTTAATAAAGGGTAAAAAGTTAAATGATTTTGAACAAGTTTCATATGGTTTATTGCTTGGCGGTATTACTGGCAATTTGATTGATAGAGTGGTACATGGTCAGGTTATAGATTATTTGGATTTTAATATTTTGGGCTATGATTTTCCGGTTTTTAATTTGGCAGATATAGCTATTGTAGTATCGATGATTTTGATTATTATTTTGGTGATTAAAGGTGATAAAAATGGAGTATCAAGTAAAGGAAAATGATATTAGGTTAGATAATTTTTTAGCTTCATGTATGGATATAAGCCGCAGTCAAGTTACTAAGATGATAAAGTCTAACGAGGTTTTGGTTAATGGTAAATTAGTTAAGGCGGGTTTTATGCTGAAAGCTGGTGATAAGGTTTTAGTTAATCATGTAGAGGTTAATGGTTTAGAGGCTGAAAAACTTGATTTAGATATTGTTTATGAAGATGATGATGTAATTGTAGTTAACAAAGCTAATGGGATGGTGGTGCATCCTGGCGCGGGTAATTACAGTGGGACCCTTGTTAATGGGCTTTTATATCATACAAAGCTTAGTGATGTTAATGGCGCTGAAAGACCAGGCATTGTTCATAGGATAGATGCTTATACGACAGGGCTTTTAATGGTGGCAAAGAATAATAAGGCTCATGAGATTTTAGCAAAGGAGCTTGCATCTAAGAAAACATACCGAAAATACATTGCTTTAGTTTGGGAAGTTATTCCTAATGATTCTGGAGAGATAGATGCACCGATTGGCCGAAGTCATCACGACAGAAAAAAGATGGCTGTTTTGGCGGATGGCAAGGAGGCTATTACGCATTTTAAGGTTTTAAAGCGGTATGACAAGGCTACTTTGATTGAGCTTAGGTTAGAGACTGGACGGACACATCAGATTAGGGTCCATATGGATTATATTGGGCATCCGGTTGTCAACGACCCGGTTTATGGAAATAGGAAGTTATTTGATGATAGCGGGCAGTGTTTACATGCAAAAGAGTTAGGTTTTGTTCATCCGAGAACTGGAGAATATATGCAATTTGATAGTGAACTGCCGGAGTGTTTTATGAATATTTTAAAAAAATTTGAGTAGGTGATGATATGAACGAGTTAGTGATTGATAAAAAAGAAGAATTGGTGATGAAACTTTTACATTATTTTATTACGGAGAGGGGCTATAATCCGGTAATAATTAGAGGTGTCAAGGATGAGATATGGCTTGAGAATTTAGAGGATGATTATAAGATTGTTAGGATTGTATCGGGCTATATTCATAATAACGAACAATTTAAGTTTGATTTATTTAAGACTAAGAGTTTACTTAAGACGATTAAGAAGAAGACTTTATCTTTTAAAATTAATGCACTTAGTATATTTGTAAATTTAGGGGATAATGTTGATATAGCTAAGTTTGAAGATACACCAAATATTAAGTTTGCGAATATTCACGAGGCTTCTGATTTAGATAAGTATCGTTTTGTTACTTCGGCTTTTCCGGATATTACGAAGGATATGGATTTTCGGGAAAAGGGTTTAGAGCTTTTTATGAAAATTACGAGTGATATTAATAAGAAAAATGAGGATGATGCGAAGATGAACGAGGATGTGTTTAAACCTAAGAGGCCATTTATTACTTATGCTTTGATTTTAATTAATGTTATTGTGTTTATATTATCGGCATTTAATGATACTATTTTACCGATGTTTGCAGTTAATCGGGAACTTATAGTTGATTTTGGACAATATTACAGGTTATTTACGGGTATGTTTTTACATGCAGGTATTTTACATTTGCTTTTTAATATGTATGCCTTATATATTATTGGTATGCAGCTTGAGAGTTTTCTTGGAAAATGGAAGTATTTAATTGTTTATCTACTTTCAGGACTTGGGGCTTCACTTTTATCAATTTTCTTTAGTAATGGATTTAGTGTTGGAGCATCAGGAGCGATATTTGGTTTAATGGGGGCTTTACTTTATTTTGGATATCATTACCGCGTTTATTTAGACAGTGTGGTTAAATCACAGATTATTCCGCTTATTATTCTTAATTTAATTCTTGGATTTACTTTAACTGGTATTGATAACTGGGCACATATTGGGGGTTTAGTGAGCGGTGTTTTAGCTACTATGGCTGTTGGTGTTAAGTACAAATCGACAAGGTTTGAGATGATTAACGGAATTATTTTATATTTAATTTATATTGGTTTTATTGGTTATATGGTATTTGTTAAAGGAATATAAGGGTTAATTGTTGTGTGTTAATTAATATTATGAGTTTTTCATAATATTTTTTTGCATTTAAAAGGAATTTTGTTAAAAAAATTGTATGTTTATATATAAGGGTGTAATTCAACTTGAAATAAATGGGTAATTTTATTTGCATTTTTTAAAAGTTGTGACAGTGTCGCAATAATTAATAAAATGAGTTTGAGACATTTTATTAAGTAATATTGAAAGAAGTGATATATTGAATTATTATAATGAAATTAAAGAAGTGTTTGTTAAAAATGAGATTTATAAAAAGGTAAAAGATTATTCTAAAAATAGAAGTGATTTAAATACTTATTTTGAAGTTGGAAGGTTAATAGTGGAAGCACAAGGTGGTGAAGCTAGAGCCAAATATGGAAATAGGCTTATTAAAGAGTATTCTATTAGATTAACTAATGAACTTGGAAGGGGATATAATGTTACAAACCTTAAAAATATGCGACAATTTTATTTAAGGTTTAAAAAAGGTCGCACACTGTGCGACCAATTACAGTGGAGCCATTATAGATATTTATTACCAATTGATGATGATAATAAGTTTAATTATTATGTTATGATTGTTAGAAAATTAAATTTATCGGTAAGAGAACTTAGGGAAAGAATAAAATCAAAAGAATATGAAAGACTTGGTAAAAATGTAGATATAGAAAAACCAAAGGTAGAAAGTTTAATTAAAAATCCAATACTAATTAAGGTGAAAAATAAAAATGATAAGTTAACGGAATATGCCTTACATCAATCTATTTTAGAAAATATTGACGATTTTCTAAAAGAACTAGGTATTGGTTTTACCTATGTTGGAAGTGAAGTAAAAATAAAAATTGGTGATAGATATAATTATGTAGATTTTTTACTGTTTAATTACATTTATAATTGTTTTGTGGTGATAGAACTTAAGGTAACAGAAATGAAAGCTGAATATATTGGGCAGGTAATTAAATATGTGAATTATGTTGATAAAAATATTAAGGAAGTTTATAATGAACCAACTGTTGGTGTGATTATATGTAAGAAAGAAAATAAATATGTTATGGAATACTGTACTAACCCTAATATCTTTGTATCTACTTATCAAACCATATAGAAGGAAGTGATATGTTGAATTATTATAATGAAATTAAAGAAGTGTTTGTTAAAAATGAGATTTATAAAAAGGTAAAAGATTATTCTAAAAATAGAAGTGATTTAAATACTTATTTTGAAGTTGGAAGGTTAATAGTGGAAGCACAAGGTGGTGAAGCTAGAGCCAAATATGGAAATAGGCTTATTAAAGAGTATTCTATTAGATTAACTAAGGAACTTGGAAAAGGGTATACAGATAGAAATTTGCGTAATATGCGTAGTTTTTATATAAAATTTAAGAAATGGCACGCAGTGCGTGCCGAATTATCATGGACGCATTATAGGTATTTATTACCTTTAAACGATATCAAGGAAATTAAATATTATATTAATATTTCGTTATCCCAAAATCTTTCATCTAGAGAACTTAAGGAAAGAATAAAATCGAAGGAATATGAAAGACTTGGTAAAAATGTAGAATTAGAAGAACCAAAGGTAGAAAGTTTAATTAAAAATCCAATACTAATTAAGGTGAAAAATAAAAATGAAAAGTTAACTGAATATGCTTTACATCAATCTATTTTAGAAAACATGGAAGATTTTTTAAAGGAATTAGGTGTTGGTTTTGCTTTTATTGGAAGTGAAGTGAAAATAAAGTTAGGGGATAGATATAATTATATAGATTTTTTACTATTTAATACTAATTTTAATTGTTATGTTGTAGTTGAACTTAAGATTACTGAATTAAAAGCTGAACATATAGGTCAAATTACTAAATATATTGGCTATGTTGATAAAAATATTAGAAAGTCATTTCATTATGAAACCGTAGGCGTGATTATTTGCAAGAAGGAAAATAAATATGTTATGGAGTATTGCAGCAACCCTAATATATTTACTTCTATTTACCAAACAATATAGATATTAATATATTTTTGTGGTAAATAAAAAGAGATATTATTCTAATCTCTTAGTATATTGTTTTCCTTTTTCTAGTTCTTTATTTTTATCCTGAGTTAATTCATAAACTATACCTTGATGGTTTTCTTTAGAAAGTTTGAATTTTGGTGTTTTTTTCTTCTTTTTATCTTTTAATTGTTTTTTGTTTTCTAATGCTGAGTGGTTAGTGTTTAGGTTTGATATTTGGTTATTTTGGGTTTGATTTTTGTATTCAGATAAATACTGTTTAATATTTACGGCTTGAAGTGGTATTGTACCGATACTGAGTGCGGTACTTAATGTAATTAAGGTTTCGTTGGTAATTCCAGCTATGTTTAGATTTTGAAGGGCAAAAGCTAAATAACCTAGAATAAGGGCGATAGATAAGGGCCATATTTTGACTTTACCTAGAAAGTTACTTTGGGGTTTGCCTCCTTTAGCTAAGAGTTTAGCATTTATAAGAGCAATGGTTCCTTCTAATGCGCCATTGATGGCAAATACTGGTATGATAGGTAAGATGCCGATTATTAGAAGAAGTGAGAATATTTTGTCTGATACAGCATCTAGCATGGCACCTTCTTTAGTTTCTTCTTTGGCGATTAGTCTAGCGGCTTTACCATCTAGAAAGTCTGATATGGCTAGAAATGTGATATTACCAAATAGGAGTGGCAAAGGGGCGTTTGTATAGGCCATGATTGGGATGGTGAGACCACCGATAACTCTTGAAAATGATAACCAGTTTGGGATTAGTGATAATTTATTATCTGGATTGAATAGTCCTTTAGCAAAAGTTTTTATTGTGTTTTTTATTGCGTTCATGTTATTCCTCCAATGTTTTAAATATTTTAACACATCTTTAAATATAAGTAAATTGTTTTTTTTTGTGTCAATTTTTGTCTATGTAGAGTTACAATTGATGTGAGACCAGTATACTAGAAAAAAAGCAATAAGTCGTATAAAATATTAATTGAAAAGAAAAATTATACGAAAGGACTTATTGCTTATGACAATTATATCACAAACTCAAAGATATATTCCACATGAATTAAAAACAAAAT
>CALVVS010000016.1 GCA_944363925.1 uncultured Bacilli bacterium
TGGATTTCTCCTATTCAAAAAAGAGATATTTTAAAAGAAGCTTGTGCTAACGCACTGCTTCCTAATTAATATTTTTTTACGACTTTTTGGTCTCACATCATTGACAACTGCACATAGTTTTTCTAGTTTAACTTCATAACTATATTTAGTAAAATATTGTTCATTTTTTAATTTAATAAAAATATCATCGGCAAAAGAATCGATATATTCACATAAACAAAATAAATCTTGTTTAGCAATATTACAATTCCTAATATCTCCAGCCCATCTATAAATATCTTGAAAAAGAAATTTATGAATAGATTTTAAATGATTAAAATCAAAATATCCTTTTATAGGTTCTTCATTTAACCAAGCAGTACGTAAAGCAACTAAACCTCGTTCAGCATCATAAAGATCCTTTTCATTTGTAATATTAAGTTTGTTAATCAAAACATCAGAATCTTTATAACAATAATTTGTCGTTTTTTCATATGTGTATTTATATTTATTATCCATAAATTTTCCTATACTTATCAATTATTTTTTTTCTTTCAATATTAAAAGTTGTTTTACCTGTATAACAACTATACAAAATAGACTTTAAATCGTTTGTTAAAGGCATACCTTCCTGTGCCATAGCACCATCTACTTTTTTAATTTTATTTTGGATTTCTTTCTCATTTTTAATGGCCTTCATAGATATCACCAACTTTCATCTTATATTATACCATATCCTATACTAGAATAACAGACTAGAAAAGTTTACTAAACATATAAATTAATCTTTTACGTGTTAATTTTTCAATAAGTTTTGCACTTTAATTACTAGATCAAAAAACTATATAATTAGCAATTCTACTTTTAAATATTTCTTCATTAAGCACTATATTTTTATCTTTAAAGACATTAAGAATAAGGTATATATCTAACAAGTAATTTTGACAAAATTCTAAATATCCAACTAAATTGTCGTGATTAATCTCTTCACCCGTTAAACAATCAAATAGTTTATAATTTTAATTTTTATAAAACCACAACAAAAAAAACGATTTTTCCTTATAAAATAAGAAAAAATCGATAATTTCCTATGGCAGGGGAAGCAAGACTTGAACTCACGACATTCGGTTTTGGAGACCGACGTTCTACCAACTGAACTATTCCCCTAAGACAAATAAATTATATCATATCAAGAAAAGTATTTCAACTTATTAACCCAAAAACATATAATATATTGGTGATTTTACTATGTCTGTAATTAGAACAACTGATACAGAAAGAGACTTACTTGCTAGACTAATGCGCGCAGAAGCAGTCGGCGAAGGTGACTTAGGTATGCTTATGGTAGGCAATGTTGTCATCAATAGAGCTCTCGCAAACTGCCTTACCTTCAAAAACCTATCCACCATAAGCGACGTCATTTATCAAAATCCCGGTGGCTTTTCCGGTGTAGATAGCCCACTATTCTTTAGTAATCCAACCACCACCGAAAGAAACCTTGCCAATAGAGTAATCAAAGGTGAATACTACTATCCCGCTACCAATGCCTTATGGTTCTACGCTCCAAGTGCTGGCGCATCATGCAAAACCACATGGTGGGACCAATACAATGTTGGAAGATATAAAAACCATTGTTTTTATGCACCAACACCCGGAGAATGCCCTGAAATAAGATAAAAGACCCTAATTAGAGTCTCCTATTTGCTGAGTTAACTTAAGCGTTAACTCTTTTTCATTACCATTTCTAATAATCGTTAATTTAACACTGTCACCAATATTATGCTTATATAAAAGATACTTCAAATGTGCTGAATTCTTAATCTTCGTACCATCCAATTCCACAATAACATCATTTTTCTGTAACCCTGCCTTCTCCGCATCACTACCGCGTTCAACAGAATCTACAATCACGCCAGAATCAACACTCTCATCAATGCGCAAATCACTATACCCAAGTAGTGGTAAACTATCTAAATCATAAAGAGCAACCCCAATAACCGGTCTTTCAATTGGCTCACCACTTTCTAACTTATCTATTTGCGATAAAGCCACTTCGATTGGAATTGCAAAGCCCATACCTTCCACAGAACTCTCAACCAATTTCACCGAATTAATACCAATAACTTCACCATTAATATTAACAAGCGGTCCACCACTATTACCAGGATTAATAGAAGCATCTATTTGAATAGCCTCCATCATATATGAAGAACCATTATTAGTCACCGTAATTTCCCTGTTTTCACCAGAAATAATTCCTTTAGTAACCGTTCCAGCATAATCAGTACTAACAGGTGTACCAACCGTAAACACCGTATCACCTATTTTTGCCTCAGTACTGTCTCCAAGTTCCGCAACTTGTAAAACCTTGTCCGCATCCATCCTTAAAACCGCAATATCCATATAAGCATCAGTTCCCAAAACCTCCGCCGTAACTTCTTCGCCAGAACTCAAAGTAAGTTTAATATCACTCGCATCCTCAACTACATGATTATTTGTAAGTATATATCCGTACTTATTATCCTTCTTATATACAAAACCAGAACCATATCCCATAAGGCGTCCATTTTGATAATTACTCACAACTACCACCGAATTATATACCTTATCAATCGATTCATTAATCGAATCGTTAGAAGTAATTGTCACATCCTTCTTAATCAAACTTCCACCCTCTGAAGAATCATTAGTAAAATATAAAGTTCCTGTAACTCCAAGCGCTAAAACAATTAAAATAATAACAACATTAACTATTCTCTCTCGCATAATATCCCTCCTAATCTAAATCCTTAATATCATACCAATTACTTGGAAAACCAATCCTATTTAAAATAGTATCAAGCGGCACCACATTTATCGCTTCATCTAAAGTATTAACTTCTCTTTTAATCTCTTCAATCATCACCTTAAAATCTTCTTTCCTAAGCATCACTTTAAGTATTATAACCAAACTAAATAAATCGTTTTTTCCATATATATATCCATCTTCATCACTAGAAATACCCAAAAGTTCATGGTACTTAGAATCAGGAATTGCTCTTTGTGTCCTGTGGTCATATAAAATGTCCTCATGCGCACATACATTTCTAAAATTAGATAGTAATGACAAATAAATACCTAACACTTCAGAATTAATCTTATAAAACTTACTTATATCAAACTTATCCTCATCTTTCAAAATATCGTAAAACTCCGCCATAAGTCCAAAAGATAATACCTTAACTAAAATCCAAAACGGAATATAACCATAATTCTCAATATAATGAAACGTTGCCGTATGTTTCCTACCATTAACCCTAATCTGTCTTTTAACCTTATTTAAAACATCATATACCTGTCTGGTTTGTAAACTATCCTGCGAAAAATGTTCCGGGTCCAAATAATCTTTTTCCTTAAAACCATACTTTCTAGATAATTGATAACTAACTATCGACTTAATATTGTTCTCAACAATTAGTATATTCTTAAAAAAAGTATTCCTAATTGACCTATCAAACAAAAAAGTCGCATATAACTCTTCAAACGTCGTTCCCGGTAAAAATTTCCGGCCAGTTTCTTTTGTCATAAATAAATGCCTGTAACCACTAATAAAAAAATAATTTTCCCTAAGTAATATTTCCATAGCCTGCTCTTCATTATCGACAATCAGACCTTTTCTCTGCAAAATCTCTATCTGCTCATCCAGTGTCTTAAATATTTTTTCTGTCATATACTCACCTATCAAACATTATAGCACAAAAACCACCTTCTATTATGATAAAAGTGTGAAATTTAACTGCTAAAATATAAATTAACCGCCTCCCTAATAACACTCGCAATCTTGTTTTGATAAGTATTGCTTTTAAGTAAAGCCCTCTCACTCGCATTAGATAAAAAACCAACCTCTAAAAGTACACCTGGCCTACTAACCCTACGCTGTAAATATTTCGTACTATTTTCCTTATAATCCCTATTACTATTTAAGTGCTTTTGAAACTCCTTTTGAAAAATCTCCGCAATCACCTTATTATCCGGATTAATCGTATCATAATATACCTCAGCCCCGTGCAGAGTACCACTATCTTCCGCGTTCAAATGAATCGATAAATATAAATCACAATTAGACTGATTGATAATATTTGCCCGCCTAGATAAATCACTGCGTTTCCTATTCCAAGCATTGCCAACCGCCAAATCATAATCGCCATATCTCGTTAAATAAACAATCGCCCCATCCTCTCTAAGTAAATTCATCACCTTATTTACAATAATTAAATTCAAATCAGACTCCTTCACATTTTTGTAAAAAGCCCCGCTGTCAGCGCCTCCATGACCCGCATCCAAATAAATCACCTTCGAAAGAAGGGGCAAAGTATTATCCTTAGCTAAAGCATAATTAAAAAAACAAAGTAAAGTAATTAGAAAAACCAAAGCAAAAATCTTATATCTAAACATAAAATCACCTATAATTATTCTATTCCTTTACATCTTGCTTATTCTCTTATTTGAAACAGCCCAAGCAACTATTCTATCTTAAATATCCAATTACTACTAACTGCCTATCATTTCCAAGACAAGTAATCAAAGTAATCGTCGATTGACTCTTATCCCTTTTAATCGCTACCTCTCCCGTTTTAAGTACATCATATATTTTAGAAACTTCATAAACATAATTCTTATTTTTGTAATCAATAGTAACCTCATCACCCACTTTCAACTTATGTAAATCTCTAAAATAACCTAAAGACGTATTTCCATTATGCGCAGCCAAAATGAAATTACCACCCATAACATCCGGCATCTTAGATGAAGCTAAAATCTCGATATTTCTATCAACATCATTTCTATAAGAGCCAATATCATATAATTTTTTTCTTAAACCAATCTTAGGAATAGAAATAATTCCTAAATACTCATCTTCTAATACTTCATTTTTTAAAACTTTACTTTCAGTCCCTAAATTATTCTCATCATCCTTTTTTTCATTACTTTTATCTAAAACTACCGGAAAATCATTACTCTCAGTCCCATGCACTTCCGCTAAAACATAACCACAAAAATAATAATGTCCAAGAATTACCAAAATTAAGCCCAAATTTTTAATAAAACTTCGCCAAAACAAGTCCTACTCCAACCAATAAAGTTCCAAATAAACCTGTAAAATTATAAATACCCGTGTTTGGCACGGAAACAATCTCTGGAACCTCCTCATTTTTTATATCTACAAAAGTATCCTTATCATATGTAATTCTAAGTGCCGATAACTTCTGAGAATTTCCATTACTATAAATAAGAAGTGGTGCCTTATCATAATGTTTTCTCTTCAAAGTAAGTCTTTCTGAAGGAACAAGCTCATTATTTAAAGTTATCATAAGTTTATTTCCTTCTAAGGTAACCTCATGATACTTACTTTCAGATAAATCATATTCATCTAAAACATTGTTCTCATCCTCTAAAGTAATCATACTTCCAACTTCACCTTTAAACTCTTTCTCACTAAAACTAGGCTTTAAATCATGATTTTTAACTAAATCTAAAATTTCCGTTTTCTCCTTACTAATATCAATAACCTCACCAGAATAATTCTCACCAGTCGTCCATACAACCTCAATATCCGGACGGACCGCCTTCCAAATAAGCTCCTGCGCCGCAATATAATAGTAATTCGTCTGATGACCCGGATAATCATAACCATAATAACCTATTTTCTCAATATATTCCTTTAAATCATCAGAAAAATCTACTATATCCCAGTCAGTATAAATATCATAATAATTATCTAAAATCTCGACGCCCGGTTCAATACAGTAAGCAATTCTATCGCCCATCTGAAACATCGTTGCCGTATTAGTCTTAAACTTGCCATCAAGCTTTCTATTATAAGCAATACCTTGTAACTTATTATATTTAATTCGAACCTCCTCTGCTTGAACATTAAAATTTGGCATTAAACAAATCGATAAAAGTAATAAAAGTGTTAAAAATTTTTTCATATAACTCCTTTCTAAGCCCCTTCATAAATTAACATACGACATTTTTATAAAAATTCCTTTTTTTAAAACAAAAAAATTGCAAAATCATGCAATTTTCTTCCTCTTTTTAAAATCAAACGCCAAAATAACTACAAAAATCAAACTAAAAACAATACTTATAACCTTCCCTAATAACGCATTAGGCGCCTTGTACTCAATCTCAATCGTATGCTGACCCTCATTAATTGGAAAGCCTATAAACGCCTCATTAACCTTCTCATATTCAATAACCTCACCATCAACCTTAATCGTAAAGCCCTTATCATAAGGAATTGTCAAATGAAAATAACTAGGTTTACTAACCAAAATCTCGCCAGTAATTTTATCACCAGAAACATCTTTAACATCAAAAGAATTAACCTCTAAAGCAGAAGTAAAATCACTATAATCTAAACTATATAACTCCACCTTCTTAATATAGTGAACCCCCTTAGAAAACTCTATATTTAACTCACCACCAGCTAAAGTATAATCAAAAGTATAATTACTATTAAAATATTTCCAGCTTCGGCACGTTAACTTATTTTGCGTCCCATTAACCGTAATCGATGTATCACCCAAATCACAGCTTTGAGGTTTTTCCGCAGTAAAGCGAAGCAAATATAACTTATCCTTATCATTTTCATCTAATTGTAACTTCAAACTGCCACCCTTTGAAGAACTCACCTTATATCCATCTTTATACTCTTTAATCGATATTCCCTTAGTTTTCCCCTCAAATAAATCTATCATAACAGGCTCAGTCATATCCTCATACTCATAACTTCCACCTTCTTTAACCACATTACCGATCAAAGCCAAAATATTATTTGGAAAATCTAATTTATCAAAATCTTTCTCATCTATAATTCTATCCGTCGCATATCCTAAAGATAAAGCATCTTCATTAATATAAACCCTATAATCACCATAATCTTTCCAAAGCTTATAACCAAACGGAGCCTCTTTATCCGTAATTAAATACTTAACCCCCATATAATCCTCAAACAAAAGATTATTAGTCTCACTTGTAATAAACATATTACGTAGTTCCCTATTATTGTTAAAATTATAGAAAAATTCATTATAAGCTGTATTATACGTTGAAGAATAAAGAGTCACCATATTACTATTAATATTAAAAACATGATTTACTATCTCAGAAGAAGCCTCTAAATTAATAGCCATCCTATATACCCCATCATCAGAAAGTGCAATATCCTCCATAATCTCTGAAATCTTAGGGTCATTTTGTTTTTTATAATCTGCACTTAAAATCAAATTATCATTAATATTAACTATCAAACAAACAAGCACACTCGCACATAACACCGGCACAAAAATAATAAACTTGTTCTTATAACGTCTATAAAAATACATAATAATCAATATAAAAATACACTCTAAAGTAAAATAAAATCTTAAACTATTTTCATCTAAATAAAGCCAAGTTAAAGAAATAACTATCGTTAAAAATACAACTTTTAAATTAACTCTACCATCTATTATCTCCTTCAAAAATATCCCCGTCGCCAAAACATAAAGAGGTAAAAAAGGAATTAAAGCTTTACCATCTAAATACAAAGCCCCATTTAAAATATAAACAAATATTGGACAAATAATCATTAAAGAAAGTAATACCCCTAAAAATCTATTTTCCTTTTTCATAAAAATTAAATAAATAATAGCTAAAAAAGTAATACCTAAAAGTCCAACTGAATAAGCATCATAAAGTAAAAACTCTAAATTAATACCAGGCACTAAAGCCGAAGCAAAAGACACCGAACCAAAACTTTCACCTCGTCCATTTAAAATCGCATATACTACTGGAAGTAAAATAATAGAGGCCATCATAACTCCCGTAATAATTAATAAAGCAAAACAAAAACCTTTTTTTATAAAATCTTTCAAAACAAATCTATCATTAACTTTTAAATATTCATAAATCCCGTATGCCGTCATACAAAGTATTCCAGACACACTATAATAATAACTTGTCATAATCATTAGAAAAACACTAATAATCATTAAACCTTTATAACCATTAGAAAAATACCTTCTAACCCCTATCAAACCTAAAAGTAAAAAAGGTATATAATTCACAAACATAATATGTCTATGACTGTGAAAAAGAAGTGGTCCTGCCATTGCAAATAAGACCGTCAAAATAAAATTCAAACCAAAGGAAAACTTAAAACCTTTTATCCATATATAAAATAAATAAATTACCAAAACACCAAGTAATAAACTACTTAAAATTATATAAGTTCCCATCGGAATAAATGGTAATAAATAAGAAAATAATATAATAGGACTAAGTAAACCATAATAAGCAAAATAATATATATTCTGCCCGCCACCAATATTAAAAGCAAAATCTGGAAACAAATCATGAGTTTTATAAAAAAGCATCCTAAAATATTCAGGAAAAGCTATATGTTGAAAACCCCAATCCGTTTTCGATCCAAACACATACTCTCCATGTGTAATAATCAAAGCTATTCCTAAATAAAGCAAAATAACTATAAAAACACTTAACTTTTCCTTCTTATTTAACTTTTCCATTTATCCGCTCCAATCCAATCTTCAAATGGTAAAATATGACTATAATCATCATATAAATTATCATATTTTTTAACCATTTTAATCTTACCTCTAATTAAACTCGCATCCAAATTAGTCTCTTTATCTAATTTATCTAACTCTTTTTCACTATAGTATTCACCAAAATAATAAAGATTATTAACCTCAAGTTCATTTAATATCTGATTAAGCTGTTTGTGCTGATAATTACCATACTCCCCATCAGGGTTATGCGTAATAACTTCCCTCCAATTTTTATATTTCAAAATAAACTTAAGCTGCTTTTTTATTTTCCTATAATTAAATCCAAAATAAACCTTATCAGAATATCCCATCATAATACTACTATCATCGCTATAACTCAAAGCTTTTTTAAAACTTTCCGTCATTTCAGAGTCATATCCACAAGAAACACATACCACTAAATACCTATCAGAAAGTAAATGTGCCCCACCAAAAACACTCTCATCACCAGGATGCGATATAATAATAAGCTTATCAACATCATTTAAATCAAGTTTTTCTAATTGACCTTTAACCGGCATTAAATTAGGCCTTTTTAAAAAAAGAAACACAATAAAAAACATTAAAATTAAAACAAATAAAATAATAATATTTTTTAATTTTTTCATATATATCACCTAAAAATTTTTAAACAAAGTAAATGGATAACGTTCCGGAAGTGGTAATTCAAAACTAATAATTTCCTTTGTAATTGGATGCTTAAACTCAAGCCTAGAAGCAAATAAAGCAATTTGATCTAACGAAGCTTTTGGATTATATCTTTGATCCCCATAAAGAGGTATCTTCCTAGACGCAAACTGTACCCTAATTTGATGACTTCTTCCCGTTTTTAAACTAATTCTTACCAAAGACAAATTGTTAACAAACCCAACTAAATTATAACTAAGCTCAGCTTCTTTACCATCTTCACTTATTATAGTCGTATTAGTCTTTTCATCTTTTTTTAATCTATCGGTAAAAATGCCACTGTCACTGACTTTACCTTCTATAACCGCCATATATATTTTTTTCATCTCGTGTTTTTGAATTTGCTTAGAAAGCCTACTAGCAGCCTTAGATGTTTTCGCAAACACCATAACCCCACCAACTGGTCTATCAAGTCTGTGTACAAGAGCTAAATATACATCACCTGGTTTATTATATTTCTTTTTCAAATATTCTTTTAACATAGTAAGTAAATCTTTATCACCACTACTATCCTTTTGCACAGGAACATTAATCGGTTTTTCCACAACTAATAAATGATTATCCTCATAAATAATATTAATCATTACTTTCCCATCTCCCATATATTCCGCAAGGTAATATCAAATTATTTCTTTTAATAGGCAATCCAATCTCACCAGAAGTAACTTTACCATTTGGATAAAGTGGTAACATCATCGTCTTAAGCATATTAGAAAGTACAATATTACTAATACCCGTCGTATATGAATTAATAAGTAAAAATAAAGGTTTATCACTTAAAATCTTTAAACAAGCATCTAAAAGTACTGCCATATTCTTCTCAAACTTCCAAACTTCCTTATTTGGACCCCTGCCATAACTAGGCGGATCCATAACAATACCATCATACTTATTACCTCGTCTATATTCCCTAAGTACAAACTTCAAACAATCATCTACAATAAACCTAATATCATGATCAGTAAGTCCACATAAATCACGGTTTTCCTTAGCCCACATTGTCATCCCCTTCGAAGCATCAACATGAACTACTGAAGCCCCCGCCTTACTACAAGCCATCGTAGCCGCTCCAGTATACGCAAATAAATTAAGAACCTTAACTTTTCTGCCATCAGCCACCGCTTTTCTTATTTTACCCATCATAAAATCCCAATTAATAGCTTGTTCTGGAAATAAACCAGTATGCTTAAAATTAGTTGGTGTTACCTTAAACGTCAAATCATTATAATTAACTGTCCAAAATTCAGGTAACTTATTTTTAAACTCCCAGTAACCGCCACCTTTATTTGAACGATGATAAAAACCATCAAACTTATCCCAAGTCTTATCAAAATCAATTTCCCACATTGCCTGTGGTTCAGGTCTTCTTAAAATAACATCTCCCCATCGTTCTAACTTTTCGCCATTACCAGCATCTAAACACTCATAACAAGTCCATTTATTACTAACTTTAAGCACAAAAACTTCACCACCAATTTTTCTATATATTCAATAAATAGTATACCATAATCTGACAATTTCTAAAAATCAAAAAAAGTTGGAAAATTGAATTGGCATTTGCCAGCCCCTAACGTTTCCAACCTTACATTAACATTATATGTATATATCCAAAATTTAACAATATAAATAAACTAAAGATTTCAAACTTTACACCATTTTTGACAAAAAAAACCTCTTGCATAAACAAGAGGCTACGATAAAATATATTATCTCTTTGAAAATTGTGGAGCTCTACGTGCACCTTTAAGTCCAGGTTTCTTTCTTTCCTTAACTCTTGAATCGCGAGTAACAAAACCAGCTCTTTTTAAAGTTTTTCTATAACTATCTTCTTTACCTTCATTTGCTTTATCATATTCAAGTAAAGCTCTCGTAATACCTAAACGAATTGCTCCAGTTTGACCAGTAAACCCACCACCATTAACTTTAACAGTGATATCAAATGTATTTTCATTATTTGTTGCAACTAAAGGTTGCATTAAATCCATAATATTAGTTTCATAAGGGAAAAAGTCTCTAACATCTCTACCATTTACTGTAATAGTTCCTTTTCCAGGTACCATTTGTACTCTAGCAATAGATGCTTTTCTTCTACCAGTTCCTACAAATCTTCTTTCAGCCATTTATAACCCTCCTAATCAATCTTAAGCTCGGCAGGTTGCTGAGCACTATGTGGATGATTTCCTTCTGCATATACAAATAATTTTTTATACATTTGTCTACCAAGTCTTCCTTTTGGAAGCATACCTTTAACAGCTCTTTCAATCATTTCAACTGGATAATTTTCAATCATCTCTTTAGCTGTTCTCTCACGAAGTCCGCCAGTATATCTACTGTGATTATAATACATCTTATCATTTAATTTGTTACCTGTAAGTACTACTTTATTAGCATTTACAACAATAACATAATCACCACCATCAATATGTGGAGTATAAGTAGGTTTGTGTTTACCTCTTAAAACATTTGCCACCTTTGTTGCTAAACGACCCAAAGTTTGTCCTTCAGCATCAACAACATACCAAGTTCTAGTGACATCTTCTTTTCTTTGCATGTATGTTTTCATTTTAATTTTCCTTTCTCCTTTACATTTGTAAGTTTTCCCAAGACTTACATATGTGGGATAAATCAATGTACCAGTATTAATTATATTAAAAAAGGGATAAAAAGTCAATAAAATCCATGCTTTTTAAGTGATTTTCCATACATTTTATTAACTAATAATTTACTATTTTACAAATCATTTATAATTTTAGAAAAATATTACCTTTATATTAATAAAGTACATCTTTCAAATACAATCCTTCTGGATTTGCAGTTCGGCCGGCTTTTCTTCTATCCTGTGCGTTAAGTATATCAATAATATCTTCACTTTTACGTTTTCCTTCACCAATTTCAATTAAAGTTCCTATCATATTTCTAACCTGATAACGCATAAAACCTGTACCAAGAAAACTTAAAGTAATTTTATTAACATTTTTAAGCTCTCTAGAAAGTCTTGTCTGAACAATTGTCCTAACATAATCTTCCCTCTCATCATCACTTTTTGTAAATGATTTAAAATTATGAGTACCTTCTAAATATTTTAAAGCTCTTTCCATCTCTACAACATCTAATTTTTTATTATATTGATAAATATAATCCTTCTCAATAGGATTATATTCTCCCATATTAATAATATAAACATATTCCTTAGCTTTTACATTATATCGTGCATGAAAATCATCAGCCACAATTTCCGCATTCCTAACATAAATATCATTAGGTAATAAACTATTTAAACCATCTTTTAATTTTTCTGGTGTTATATGCTTAATATCTAAATCAAAATGAGCCTTTTGATTATAAGCATGTACCCCTGCATCTGTTCTTCCAGATGCAATTATATTCACCTCTTTATGACCATTAATCGTTTTTAAAGCTTTCTCTAATTCACCCTGTACAGTCTTAACATCAGGCTGTTTTTGATAACCCTTATATTTAGAACCATCATAAGCAAATGTTATCAAGTATCTCATACTACTCCTCCTTGCTTCATATATTGTAACACAAATATAATATAAACGCACATTTACTTGACAAACCGGTATATATCCTTCATTAAATCATTTATTTCAGTGCGGTACCCTATATTAATATTCTTAATATCCTTAACTAAATTACTAAATCGAATAAGTTTAGGAACCGAAAGACGACATCTTTTTAATAACTCTTCGTTTGTAAAAAAATCAAATTTATTATCTTCAACGACTATTTCACCGTTTTTAAAATATAAAATAATGTCAGCTAATTCAAGTGCAATATCTGTATTATTACTCACAATTATAATCGTTTTACCATATCTAAGTTTCATCCTCCTAAATAATTTTATTAAACCACTCCTGCTACTAGAATCTAAATTAAGAAAAGGTTCATATAAAATTAAAACCTTCGGATTACAAACAAGTATCTTAGCCAAAGCTAACTTTTTTTGCTCACCTTTACTAATTTCAAAAGGTGATTTCTTTAAAATATTTTCATCTAAATAAACAATTTTTAAAACTTCCGTAATCTTTTTATAATAATTTTTAACTCTATTTTTCTTCAAAACAAATAAAATTTCTTCATAAACCGTATTACAAAAAAAATAATCCTCAAAATTTCTATTTAAAACACCAACTCTATAATTTTCTCCCTCAATAATTTTCCAACTATCAATCAAAGAATATAATAATGTTTCACTATTTTCCACAATAAAATTTATCTTTTTTGTTTTAACATTTGCTAATAAATCATTTTCACCCTGAAACATCATTTCCATAAATCATCCACCAATTTCTTCTCACTTAAATAAATTTTATCTATAAGCTCATAAAACTTCAATTTATAAGACAAATTCACAATAAAAGGTGGTTCAAAATCATTTTTCTCAAAAAAATTTTCATTTTCAAAAACCTTCTGTCTAGAACCTTTTAAAAGAACCTTGCCATCACCAATAACCACCACCATATTCGCATATAACGCTTCCTCCACATCATTAGACACATTAATTATCGTCATCTTTTTTTTCCTAACATATCCCTTTAATTTTTTTAAAATAATATCTTTAAACTCTTTATTAACCCCTTCAAATAAATTATCTAAAATTAATATCTTAGGATTTTGAATTAATTCCAAACCAAGTATTACTAACTTCTTTTTTTCAAAAGATAAATCATTAAAATTCATAATTAAATAATCCGCAAAATCCAACTCTAAAGCTATATTCATAATTTTCTCTTTTATGTTTTTAATCTTTTTACATTTAAGTTCATATGCAAGCACATCCATAACTTTACCATTATAATCATAATTTTCATCATAAATAGTAAATATGTTTTTATTTATTATATCTTTACTTAAAGATTTACCAAAAATCAAAATATTTCCTTCAAATTTTAAAACCCCTGATAAAATGTTAACTAAAGTAGTTTTTCCACTACCATTTTTACCTAAAATTGAAACAAAACTACCTTCTGAAATACCTAAATTAAAATTATCAAATATCTTTATATTTCCATAACTAAAAACCATATTTTTAATCTCAATTGCCTGCATACCACTCACCACAAAAATTATTATAATATAAAAAAATTCATTTTACAATGAAAACTAAGCAATGTTAAAGCTTTTTATTACCAAAAAAAAGTTAAATCATAAATAGGCTTAACTTCTTTTACCATTTTGTATTTTATAAGCTATTTTTAAAAGTAATTTTCGAGGAATAAATCTCGTCATCAAAATCCCAGCTTTCATCTTTAAACTTGGAATAATAATCAATTTTTCATCAAACATCTTTTTAATCGCATACTTAGCTACATCCATACTCTTTAAACCCTTAATTGAAAAATGAACTCTCGCCACTTTATTAAACTCTGTATCAACCGGTCCTGGACATAAAACACTAATAGAAACATTACTGCCCTCTTTTTTTAACTCCTCATATATAGCTAAACTTAAACTAACCACATAATTTTTCGTTGCATAATAACTAGCCATAAGTGGTCCGGGCATAAAACCAGCTGATGAAGCCACATTTAAAATATATCCTTGATCCTTTTTCTTAAAATCTTTTAAAAACAATTTTGTTAAAGTGTGCAAGGACTTAATATTCAAATCAATCATATCAAGTTCTTTATCAATATTAATATCACTAAAATTTCCAAAGACGCCAAAACCGGCATTATTAATTAAAATATCAATATTCTCTTTTTTTACCTCATTATAAAGTTCCATACAATTATAAGTACTAGATATATCTTTCACAATTATTTTTGCCTTATCGCCTAGCTCTTTTGCTAATTTTTCAAGCCTTGTTTTTCTCCTAGCCACAAGAATTACCTCATACCCCTCAGAAACAAGTACTCTAGCCATGTCTGCTCCCATGCCTGAACTAGCGCCTGTAATCAATGCTTTCATAAAAATCACCTTAAATAAATTATATAATATGCTTAAAACTTTGTAAATAAATAATAAAATTTATTAACTAAATTTGCAAAAAGCTTTTGACATAAACAATAAAATAATTTAATATATTATTAAGAAAGGAAAATAACTATGAAAAACTTCCAAACACCAGAGGAATTATTTAATGCCATCATTAATAACTCTAGAGTTATTAATTCTTTGCCAAAAGAATTAATTTCCAATATCGATTTTATCGAAAAATACTATATAATTTTAAAAGATGAAATCAAACCATATATTCCTAAGAAAGTATATGAAACCCTAAAACACCGAGAAATTATATTCAAAAACAAACACTTCCCAAAACCAAAATATAAACCAAATATTTCTCTAGAAAATGAATTAAATTTATTCCACAGCTTACTAAATGACTTAAGTATACTCGATAGTCTACCAACAGATGAAAAATATAATAATGATTTTTTAGAATTTTTATACCTCATTTGGGGAGATGAATTAGAAAATTATATTCCCTATGAAATGTTTGAAGAACTAAAAAATGAAGAATTAATGAGAAAATATCACCAAGACTATCTTCAAAAGCAAAAAGACTGGGCCGAAGAAGAAAATCAAAAAATAAAATTGCTATCAAAAAGATAACAATTTTTTATTTACGTATATGCACATCATCATTTTCAAAATTTTCAATATCATTTTCAAAATTATCAATTTGATCTAAAGACATATTCAAAAAGCCATCATACATCGTATTAAATGCTTCAATTAATTCTTTATTCTTCTTTAAGTTTTCAATATAAGCCTTAATATCTAAAAGTTCTTCTAAACTCAAACCTTTTAATAAATTAACAATTTCATTTCTAGCAATTGTTTTTTTGCCAAGACCTCTAGTTCTCTTTTTAACCTTCTTAGCCGTATTTGGTATCTCTTCTAAATCGTTATCTTTCTTATCATGAACAACAACATATTCTCTTTGAACTGAAAATGATGAAAAAACTTCTTTTTCCTTCAATGGTACTAAATCATATAACTCTTCGTCAGAAGGAAATAAAAATTCTTCATTACTTTTATTATTGCTTTCTAAAACTTCCATAATATCATCTAAAATTTTTTGACTATCTTCTAAAAGCATCTTAAGATATTCTGGATCATCCATTTTCTTTCGAAATTCATCAATTTGCTTACTAGCAGCTGATAATCTTAAATTTAAAAATTCCTTCACACTTTTAGGATTATTAGCTTTTTTTATTGCAAGAGCAAATATACATAAAATATCACCCTTTAATTTAGTCGTATATATTCTAACTTGATTTTTTTTAAATTCTGCAACCTTTTGAGGAAAATCATTATTCGTAATCTGTCTAAATTGTGTACTATCACTTTTATTAACTCCATTAATAATACCTTCCAATGTTTTCTTAATTTCAGGATAAACCTCAAATGGAAGATCTGATAAATCAACATTAAAATAAGGCTTTTCAAAAGACGTTTTAGCAAACACAATACGATTTCCATTTGATTTAATATCGCAATTTTCAGAAAATTTCTCATCCAAATATTTTCTACATACAAATAATTTTTTAGATAAATCTATAATTTCATTTCTAAGTTCATCTTGCTCGCTATCAACATTTAATCCTTTTAAAATTCTAATATTTTCCTCAAGTCCATCACAAATTTTATTCATAATAATATCAAAATTATCTGAATTATAAGCATTAAATAAAATTTCCATAAATTTTAAAGTATCATCTATAGAAGCTTTCTCAATCATATCTACATATGCTTTAATTTCTTCATTACTCATTATAACACCACCAATATCTATACTATTATTCAAATATAATGTTAAAACAAAATGACAAAAGTAATTTTTTATAAAAATCGTCTAAGATTTTACATTTACAACTACTATGCACAAATTATTTTATAGTCGAAAAAAATGCTTATTCAGCATCTCCTTCAACAAGAGATAAAACAACCATTAAAGCGTCGTCCCCTCTTCTTTCATCAATTTTAGAAATTCTAGTATATCCACCATTTCTTTTCTTATAACGAACAGCTAAATCGTCAAATACTTTCTTAACAGTATCTTTATCATTATGTAAGAAAGCTAAAGCTTTTCTTCTTGCAACTAAAGAACCATCTTTACCATAAGTAATCATCTTATCAACAAACTTACGAACTTCCTTAGCTCTAGTTTCTGTAGTAACTACTCTTTCATTATTGATAACATCTTTAGTTAAATTAGCTAGCATACTTCTTCTATGTTTGTTGTCGCGTCCTAATTTTCTATAAGCCATAATAACCTCCTAACTAATCTTCATCACGGAATTTAAGTCCCATATCTTTAATTTTATCCATAACTTCTTTTAAAGATTTTTTACCTAAATTACGTATTTTCATCATTTCTAATTCTGATTTTTCAGTTAAATCACCTAAAGTGTTGATATTTGCTCTCTTTAAACAATTATAAGCTCTAACAGAGAAATCTAAATCATCAATAGAAGTCTCTAATTTCTTTTGCTTACTATCTTCTTGTTTAGCATTCATGATGCCAGTAATATCAGCAATCTCACTTAAATTAGTAACTATATTTAAATGCTCAATTAAAATTTTTGCTGCTAACGCCATAGCTTCTTCTGGACGAAGAACCCCATTAGTCTCTACTTCCATAATAAGTTTATCGTAAGAAGCATCTTGTCCAACACGAGCCTTATCAGTTTCATAACTAACTCTTTCAATTGGAGAATAAAGAGCGTCGATTGGAATATATCCTAAAGTTGCATCTGCAATATATTTCTTATTAACTGTAGATAAATCTGCTCCACGACCATTAGCAATAATAAATTCCATATCAAGTTTTCCACCCTTAGCTAAAGTAGCAATAACTTGATCTTTATTAATTATTTCTACATCACTATCACAAATAATATCAGCAGCTGTAACAGTTCTTTCTTCATGAACTGATAAATGAGCAGTTTTAACTTCATCAGAATGATTTCTAATAGCAATACCTTTTAAATTCAAAATAATTGCTGTAACATCTTCAATAACACCCTCAATAGTTTGAAATTCATGTTGAACTCCATCAATTTTAACCGCTACAATAGCACTACCTGGCATTGATGAAAGCATAACCCTACGAAGAGCATTACCAATAGTCATACCAAAACCTCTTTCCAAAGGTTCTAGTTCAAATTTTCCATAATTATTACTTTCGACATAATCTGTTATTTTATAATCTGGTTTTTCAAAATTCATAAAAGTCTCCTTTCCTTTTATCCACGAGGTCGTTTTGGTGGACGACATCCGTTATGTGGCATAGGTGTGACATCTGAAATTGAAGTAATCTCTAAACCAGCTGTTTGTAAAGAACGAATTGCTGTTTCTCTTCCAGAACCTAAACCTTTTGCATATACCTCAACTTTTTTCATACCCATTTCAGCTGCGGCTTTACCAGCTGCCTCAGCAGCCATACCTGCTGCAAATGGAGTAGACTTCTTACTACCTTTAAAACCTAAAGTACCAGCTGAAGCCCAACTAATTGCATTTCCTTCTTTATCAGTAAGGGTAACAATTGTATTATTAAAAGTTGAATGAATAAAAGCCTTACCTTCTGGGACATTCTTTTTAACCTTACGTTTTCTTGCTTTATAAGCCATAATATCCTCCTTTTAAAGTTATTTTTTCTTATTTGCGATTGTCTTAGGTTTACCCTTACGAGTTCTAGCATTTCTACTAGTTCTTTGTCCTCTTACTGGTAAGCCTCTCTTATGACGTGTACCTTGATAAGAATTGATTTCCATCTTAGTCTTAATATTCATGTTTACTTCACGGCGTAAATCACCTTCAGTTAAATATTTATTAACCTCATCACGAATACGTGAAAGTTCATCATTATCTAAGCTACCTGCTTTCTTGTTAATATCCACATTTGCATCAGCTAGAATTTTATTAGATAAACTTCTTCCAATACCATAAATATAAGTAAGAGCAATTTCAATTCTTTTGTTATTTGGTATATCTACACCTTTAATACGTGCCATTAAAACACCTCCTATTTACCTTGTCTTTGTTTGTGTTTTGGATTTTCACAAATTACCATTACTTTACCTTTACGTCTGATAATCTTACATTTATCACACATTTTTTTTACTGATGGTCTTACTTTCATATCTATTCCTCCTATTTCGTTACTCTATAGGTTATTCGCCCACATGTTAAATCATAAGGTGATAATTCCACTTTCACTTTGTCGCCTAGTAAAATACGAATGCGGTGCAGACGCATTTTACCAGAAATGTGGGCCTTAATAACGTGATTGTTTTCTAGTCTTACTTTAAATCCGCCTCCCGGCAAGATTTCTTCTACTAAGCCTTCTACTTCAATGACATCTTCTTTTGCCATCTTATCACCTCCTGGTTAATATTTCATACCCATCTTTAGTAACTAAAACTGTATGTTCAAAGTGTGCGGATGGTTTGCCATCAGCTGTAATAATTGTCCAATCATCATCCAAAATATAAATCTTTCGTGTTCCTAAATTAAGCATTGGCTCAACAGCAATAACCATACCTTCTTTAAGAATAGGTCCCGTTCCTCTAGCCCCATAATTTGGAACATCAGGATCCTCATGAACATCATTACCTACACCGTGACCAACAAGTTCACGAACAACAGCTAGGTTATGTTCAGATGCATACTTACTTACTGCATAACCTATATCGCCAACATGACATCCATCATGTATAGCTTCTAAACCCTTATATAAAGATTTTTCAGTATGTTCAAGTAAATACTTCTTTTTATCATCTATTTTTCCAACCGGATATGTCCAAGCCGAATCACCATGATATCCCTTATAGCAAGCACCAATATCAAGAGAAACAATATCTCCATCCTTAAGTACCCTATCGCTTGGAATACCATGTACAACTTCATCATTAACAGATATACATATAGCAGCAGGAAAACCATCATAACCCTTAAACGATGGGGTTGCACCTTTACTTCTAATAAACTCTTCGGCTAATTCATTTAATCTTTTAGTCGTAATACCAGGTTTAATATAAGGCTTCAAATAATTATGTGTACTACCTGTAATTTCACCTGCTATACGTAAGAGATCTATCTCTCTTTCAGATTTAATGCTAATCATTATAGCCTCCTATTATTTTTTCAATTTCACTAAAAGTCTCATCACTAGATCCTGAACTATCTACATGATAAACCTTACCTCTAGCTTCAAAATAATCAATAACCGGCTTTGTTTTCTTTAGAAATGTATCGTATCTTCTCTCATAAGTTTCTATATTATCATCAGCTCTTTTAATCAGTTCATGACCACAATTATCACAAACACCAGGAACTTTTGATTTACTATGTTCAAACAAATCATTGAAAACATTGCCACAATTTAGACATACTCTTCTACCAACAACTCGTTTTTCGCCAACTTCTCTTGGTATATCGAGTACTATAATAATATTTGCTTTATCATTTGCCTTCTCACAAACTTCCTCATAAATAGAAATTTGTGTCATATTTCTAGGAAATCCATCTAAAATAAAACCATTTTTACAATCATCCTTTGAAAGCCTTTCACTAAGTAATCTTGCAATAAGTCTATTGTCGACAAATTCCCCATTTTCAAGTTGTTTCTTTACCTTCTCATCATCAACACCTCTAAGTAAATCTCCGATAGATATATGTGGAAACCCATACTTTTTTTGAAGTCTTGATGATAGTAAGCCTTTACCGGCAGCCGGAGCCGAAATAAATGTAATATTCATTTAATATACTCTCCGGCGCTTATAGCTACGACTTATTAAACTACTCTCTAATTGTTTATAAATTTCTAATATAACTCCAATAACGATAAGAAGTCCTGTTCCACCAATTGATACAGTTGAAGGAAGATCAGAAATCATTCCAAATATATATGGAAGACCAGCAATAATAGCTAAAAATACTGAACCAACAACCGTAAGTCTAATTAAAACTTTACTTACATATTTAATTGTTTCTTCTCCTGGCCTAATACCTGGTATATAACCACCTGATTTTTGTAAATTTTCGGCCATTTCCTTAGGTTTAATAACAATAAATGTATAAAAGAAAGAAAAAGCAACAATAAATATAATAAATAGTAAAAATCCAGTAACAGATGTCAAACTAAGCCACTCATTGACAAACTTCATCATACCTTCATTTTTAGAAAATTGAGCTATCAAAGCTGGCGCTGAAATCAAAGCCGAAGCAAAGATAACAGGTACCACACCAGCCGAATTTAACTTAAATGGAATATAAGTTTGCTTATTAGCAAATATATTATCTGTTTTATTTGCATATTGAATAGGAATTCTTCTCTCAGCAAGCTGAACAAATAAAACTCCAAGTACAATAATCAAATAAAGAATAATAAATAATATAAACTTAATAACGCCCATAGTTCCAGCCGAAACTGTAACTAAACCAGACCATGCCTGCGTAAACATATAAGGTGTACTAGCTAAAATACCAGCCATAATTATCATAGAAGTACCATTTCCTAAACCTTTTTTAGTAATCTCATCACCAATCCAAAGAAGTAGTGATGTACCAGCTGTAAGCACTAATGAAACCTCTATATAATCAGACACTGTTCCATTTGGAATAAATGCAAATGAAAACATATATCCTTGAATAAATGCAAGTACAATTCCAAGCACACGAGTAATTTGATTAATCTTGTTTCGTCCAGTTTGACCTTGTTTAGCAAGCTCTGTAAAATAAGGAATTATATCCATTTGTAAAAGTTGCATAATAATAGATGCTGTAATATAAGGCATAACACCTAAAGCAAAAATTGAAAAATTCTGCATAGCTCCGCCACCTAAGACATTAAGTAGCTCTAAAAAACCAACATTTAAGTCTGCATCCACACCAGGAACAACAACAGCTGTACCAAGTTTAAATATAAAAAGCATTGCAAAAGTAAACCATACTTTTTTTCTTAAATCTTTGTTAGCTGGACCAAAAAATTGTTTTATTTTCTTAAACAATTAGATCACCTCTGCTTTTCCACCTAGTTTTTCAATCTGTTCAAAAGCAGAAGCAGAGAACTTATTAGCTTTAACAGTCAATTTCTTTTCTAATTTTCCATTACCTAATACTTTAATACCATCTAAAGTATTTTTCACTAATCCCATATCTTTTAAAATTTCCGGAGTAACTAAAGCACCATCTTCAAATCTGTTCAAATCTGATAAATTAATAACCGCATATACCTTTTTAAATTTAGCATTAGAGAAACCTCTTTTAGGAAGTCTTCTGAATAGTGGAGTTTGTCCACCTTCAAAACCTACTCTAACTCCTCCACCGCTACGTGAATTTTGACCATTTTCACCGCGACCGGCAGTTTTACCAGTTCCACTTCCTGGTCCTCTTCCAACTCTTTTGCGAGCTTTAGTAGCATATGGATTTGGTTTTACAGTATGTAACTTCATCTTATAATTCCTCTACTTTCTTACCGCGTAATTTTGCAATTTCTTCAGCAGTTCTTTGTTGTTTTAAAGCATCTAATGTCGCATATGCCATATTAATTTTAGTACTTGAACCAAGTGACTTAGATAAAATATCCTTAACACCAGCAAGTTCTAATACAGATCTAACAGGTCCACCAGCTTTAACTCCAGTACCTTTAGAAGCAGGTTTAAGTAATACTTTACTAGCTCCTCTTCTACCAATAGCTTCATGTGGGATAGTGTTGCCACCAACAATAGCAACGTTAGTAACATTTTTAGTAGCTGCTGCTACAGCTTTCTTAATAGCCGTTGGTACTTCAGCAGCTTTTCCTGAACCAATACCAACACGGCCCTTACGGTCTCCAACCACAGCTGTTACAGCAAAACGTAATTGACGACCACCTTTAGTTACCTTAGTAACTCTTCCGATGCTGATAACTTCTTCGTCAAATTGTTTTGGACGGGGTTCTCTTCTTTGTCTTTCCACTATATTTCCCTCCTTTTAGAATTCTAAACCATTCGCGCGAGCAGCTTCAGCTAAAGCTTTAACACGTCCATGATATAAGTATCCACCTCTATCGAATACTACTTTAGTAATTTTTGCATCTTTCGCTCTTTTTGCAATTAATTCGCCGACTTTGACAGCTGCTTCAGTATTTCCACCATTTTCTAGTTTCAAATCTTTATCAATTGAAGAAGCTGAAACTAAAGTTACACCTTTAGTATCGTCGATAATTTGTGCGAAAATATTACTATTTGATCTAAACACATTTAATCTTGGTGTTTCACTAGT
>CALVVS010000017.1 GCA_944363925.1 uncultured Bacilli bacterium
TTGTGACGAAAGATATTTTACAGATTCACATGTCTTTTTGCAATTGGAAAGTGTTGCACTTCAAATTTAAATTAACAGTTTTTCTAATGTTTGATAAAAAACATAAAATATAGTATAATCTTATTGCGAAAAGGGTGATATAAATGTTAGAAAGATTAAGTGCAATCGAAGAAAAATATAACGAATTATCTAAAGAATTAAGTAAACCAGAAATTCTATCCAACATCAAAGAAACATTAAAACTAACCAAAGAACAAGCTTCTCTAAAAGATGCTTATGACGCTTACCAAAAATATAAAAAAATTGAAAGTGACTTAGAAGAAGCTAAAGAAATGATTAAAGACCCAGAATTAGGAGAATTTGCTAAAGAAGAAATCTCAAGATTGACTAAAGAAAAAGAAGAATTAGAAAAACAAATCGAAGTACTATTACTTCCTAAAGACCCTAATGATGGTAAAAACGTTATCGTTGAAATAAGAGGCGCTGCTGGTGGTGATGAAGCCAATATTTTTGCTGGTGACTTATATCGTATGTATACTAAATATGCCGAAAAAGAAGGCTGGAAAGTCGAAGTGCTATCCGAAGAACACTCAGACGCTGGTGGCTATCCACTAGTCGAATTCATGGTTAAAGGCGATAATGTCTATTCAAAATTAAAATATGAATCTGGCGCTCACCGAGTTCAGAGAGTTCCTGTAACCGAAACACAAGGTAGGGTTCATACATCAACTGCTACCGTTTTAGTTATGCCTGAAGCTGAAGAAGTTGATATCGAAATAAATCCAAATGATTTAAGAATAGATGTCTATAGAAGTACTGGAGCTGGTGGACAGTGCGTAAATACCACCGATAGTGCCGTTAGAATAACCCACCTGCCAACTAATACTGTTGTAACATGTCAAAATGAAAGAAGCCAAATACAAAATAAAGAAAAAGCTATGCAGATGCTTAGAACTCGCCTTTACGAAGCAAAACTAAGAGAGCAAGAAGAAAAACTAGGTTCAGAAAGAAGAAGCAAAATAGGTACCGGTGATAGATCAGAAAAAATCAGAACCTATAACTATCCACAAAATAGAGTAACCGACCATAGAATTGGCTACACCACTAAAAACCTAGATAGAGTTATGGAAGGAAATCTAGAAGACATAATAGAAGCCTTAATCACCGAAGACCAAAACAGAAAATTAAAAGAGGCTTAAATGACTGATATCGACTATTTAAAAAAATACCTTCCCAAAGAAAAACTTGAAGAAGGTCTAAAAAAACTCGAAGAAGGCCAACCTGTCCAATATATAGTCGGCAATGTCGATTTTTACGATATCAATCTATTAGTAAATAAAAACGTCTTAATACCAAGATTTGAAACCGAATACTTAGTCGAAAAAACAATTAACTATGCTAAAAAACTAAAAGAACCCTTAGATATTTTAGATATAGGGACAGGTAGTGGCGCCATCGCTATAACTTTAGCCAAACACCTAAATAGTAAAGTTATTGCGACCGACATATCAGAAAAAGCCTTAGAAATAGCTCAAAAAAACGCTAAAAGAAATAATACCAAAATAAATTTCAAACAAAGTGATATTTTAAAAAGCGTCAAAGGTAAATTCGATATCATAATAAGTAATCCACCATATATTTCTAAAGATGAAATCATAGACCCACTAGTCAAAGATAACGAACCTTCTCTAGCACTCTATGCCGATAACAAAGGACTATATTTTTATGAAGAAATATTAAAAAACATCAAACCATATTTAAAAGAAAAAAGTATTATTGCCTTTGAAATCGGTATGACCCAAAGTAAAGACATAACCAAAATAGCCCAAAAATATTTGCCCAAAGTCAAAATAATAACTGAAAAAGACCTAACAGGTAAAGATAGATATATTTTCATATTTAACAATTTCTAAAAAAATCAATAAACCTATTGTTAATTATAAAAAAACTAGTTATAATGAACATGTAGGGTGGTTAAAAAATGAATAATGAAATCGAAAATATCAAAAAAGAAATAATAAAAAATGTTGATTTAAAAAAGCTCACATTAGCTGAACTCCGTAAAACCATGCATGTTAAAGGAGAAACTATGTGGGCTTATTTTAATAATGCTTTAAATGAATTAGAGGAAGAAGGTCAAATATACCTAGATGATGAAGGATACTATAAAAAATTCGACTCAAAACAATTAGGTAAAGTTCAAGGAAATATTCATATTGATAGATTAGGTAATGGCTTTGTTTTCATCGAACATAACGGCCATAAAATAAAATACTTAATAAATGAAGAAAACTTAAATGGAGCCTTAGAAGGTGATACCGTAGTTTTAACAGATATTCATCATGGAAAAACAAACTACGCCGATGCCAAAGTTGAAAAAATTGTCAAAAGAGCTAAAGGCAGGACCGTATTCGAATATGCTGGCGAAGGTGAATTTATCCCATATACAATTCATGGCAACGTCACCGTCATTTGTCCAAAAGAAGAATTAAAGCAAATCGTTACTGGCCATAGAGTTCTTGTTAATATCGGTAAAGAAAAAATAGCCACCATCTCAAATAAAGCCGTATTTGAAGGTCATATCGCCAAAATAATTGGTCATAAAGACGACCCCGATATCGAAATATCAACCATCGCTAGCCAGCACGGATTTTTTAAAGAATTTCCAGAAGACGTCATCGAACAATTAAAAACTATTCCTGACCATGTTAGGCCAGAAGACTTTGAAAACAGAAAAGACTTAAGAGGCCAAAGAATATTCACCATCGACGGCATAGATACCAAAGATATGGATGACGCTGTCAGCATCAAAAAAAATATCTTAGGCTACTATCTATTAAGCGTCCATATTGCCGATGTTAGTTATTATATCAAAGAAGGAACCCCTCTAGATATCGAAGCCGCTAAAAGAGGCACCTCAGCTTATTTAGCCGATTCCGTAATTCCCATGTTCCCTCATCAAATATCTAATGGCATTTGTTCATTAAATGAGAACCAAGATAGACTGACAAAAACCGTCGATATGCTAATAAGTCCAAATGGCGAAATACTCGATTATAATATCTATGATAGCGTCGTTAACTCCAAAAAGAAAATGAACTATAACGCTGTCAATCAAATACTTGAAACAGGTATCATCCCTAAAGGCTATGAACCATTTGTAAACGACCTAAAAATAATGCACGAACTATCGCAAAAAATGAATAAAATAAATAAAAATAGCGGTAAAGTCGACTTCGCCTCAAATGAAATAAAAGTCATCACCACCCCAACCGGTGACCCAATCGAATTCAAACCCCAAATTCAAAAAACCGGCGAAAGACTAATCGAAAACTTCATGGTCGCTGCCAATAGTTGCGTCGCCGAATACTATAGATGGCTTGAAACCCCAGAAGTCTATAGAACACATGGAACACCTAACGAAGACCACCTAATAGAAGCCTTAAAAACCCTAAAAAAAGAAAAACTATGTTCAAAAGAAGAAGTCGATAGACTAATCAATAAAATAAAAAATAGCCACTATAACTCAAGTGATTTAAACTTCTTCTTAGACCATTTCAAAAATAGTGAAAACTATCAAATAATTTCCCTTATGCTCCTAAAAAGCATGAGTAAAGCCAAATACTCAAGTACCTGTGATGGCCATTATGGATTAGGTCTAAAATACTATACCCATTTCACCTCGCCAATTAGAAGACACCCCGATTTAATGGTCCACCGCTTAACCGAACCCTTTCAAAAATATAGTCTTTCTAAAATAAATAAATACTATAGCCTGCTTCCAGACATCTGCACTCATGACTCAGAAATGGAAAGAGAAGCAGACCAAGCCGAAAAAGAAGTCCTCGATTTAAAAATGGCCGAATACATGCAAAGAGAATATGAAAATGACACCACTAAAATATATAAAGGCCGAATAATCGAAATGACACCCTATGATACCAAAATAAAATTAGATAATAACATAATTGGCCACGTCACCCCTCAAGACCTCGCCCATGCCAAAGCCACTGGCCATAATCAAAAACTAAAACTCGGTGAAAAAGTATATGTCCTAATCAAAGAAATATCCATCCCACACCGCGTTATATATTTCAATTTAAACTATAAAGAATTATCTAAAACCAAACAAAAGGTTAAAAAATAATTCTTTTTTCTTGACTTTTATTTTACACACTAAAAAAACTACAAATTAAATCACAACACTATATTTCCCATAAATATTACCACACTCCCTTAAAATAATAATCCAAAACCACATAAATAAACATTAAAACAAATGTAAAGCAAACTTTTATACGCTTTAATGCGAAAAAAATAAATCTCTGTGCTATAATAAGAAAGGTGATTACAAATGGACGATAAAATAAAGCTTTTAATAAATCAAATCCAAATAGATGAAAATGAAAAACAATTCTTTGAAAACGGTAAACTTACTAAAATTATCTGTAATAAAAATAAAGATAAATATGTTTTTTGCCTCTCTTTAAATAAACCACTCCCACTTAAAACATATGAAAACCTAAACCAAAAACTCAAAAAACATTTCAACGTCAAAATGATAAAAACCCAAATCACAACTAATAAATTTGATATCGAAAATATCACCGAATATTATCGCCATTTTTTAGAAAACTATAGTAAAGAAGCCCCGCTTTTAAAAATGTTTGTAAATGCTCAAATTTCATTAGATGAAGATAATCTTATAGTAAGCATTATCAATAAAGCTGAAAAAATGAAATTCGATAGCATAAAACAATCCTTAGAAAATGACTTAAAAAACGCCGGCTTTAACATAAAAATAATCGTCAAAATCGACGAAGAAAAAGCCCAAGAACTAAGAGAAGAAATCGAAAAAGAAAAAAACAAAATTATTCCTAAATCAGCCCCTAAAAAAGAAAATCCATTTATCATGGGAAGAGAAATCACAAATAAACCAACACCAATCAATCTAATCACCTTCGAAATGGATAATGTTACCGTCGAAGCTAAAATCTTTGGCATCGACATATTTGAATCATCAAAAAATAACTTCAAAATCATCACCTTAAAAATAACCGATGGTACTGATAGTATGTACTGTAAAATATTCTGTAGAGAAGATGATGAATTTAATAAATATAAAAAAGGACTTAAAGAAGGAAAATATTATCTTATAAGAGGCTATACTAAAAATGATAAATACTCAGGCGAAATTGTCTTAAATGCCAGAGATATTAACTTATCATCCAAAGCTGATGAAAAACGAAAAGATGAAGCCCCTAAAAAAAGAATCGAACTTCATGCCCATACTAAAATGAGCCAAATGGATGGCGTCGCCGATGAAGTCGAACTCGTTAAAACCGCTATGGACTTTGGTCATAAAGCCATCGCCATCACTGACCATAACGGCTGCCAAGCCTTTCCTCATGTCTTTAATCTAGTTACCAAATATAATAAAGGAAAAGAAGAAAAAGATAAATTCAAAGCCTTATATGGAACCGAACTCACCTTAATTGACGATAGCGTCAATATCGTCTTAAGACCTTCTGACCTAAAACTTCTAGAAACAACCTACGTCGTCTTCGACTTAGAAACCACTGGTTTTAATGCGGGTGGCGCCGATTCCATCATCGAAATAGGTGCCGTAAAAATAAATAATGGGGAAATAATCGACCGCTTTGACGAACTAATCAATCCAGGACGCAAATTACCCGCCAAAATTATCGAACTTACTAACATTACCGATGAAATGTTAGAAGGCAAAGATAATGAAGAAAATGGCGTCAAAAGATTTAAAGAGTGGACCGGCGATTTGCCAATGGTCGCTCATAACGCCAAATTCGATGTTTCCTTTATTGTAATGGCCCATAGTAAATATAATTTAGGCCCATTTACTAATACCGTTATCGATACCTTAGAATTATCAAGAGCCTTAGATACCGGCTACGCTAGACATAGCCTTTCAGCTCTAGTTAAAAGATATGAAGTCCCATGGGATGAATCAGCTCACCATAGAGGAGATTATGATGCCGAAGGAACCGCTTTAGTTTTCCATAAAATGTTAAAAAAACTTGTCTCAAGAAACTTTGAAACCATTAAAGACCTAGATAAACTAGTCTCTAAAGACGAAATTTATAAATATGGTTCAAGCTATCATGTAAACATATTAGCTAAAAATAAAAAAGGCTTAAAAAACTTATTTAAACTAATATCCCTAGCCAATACTAAATATCTATATAAAACCCCAAGAATCTTAAGAAGTGAAATCGAAAAACATAGAGAAGGACTGTTAATTGGTAGTGGTTGCTATGAAAGTGAAATCTTCATTTTAGCCCGTAGTAAAAACGATGAAGAACTTGCTAACTTAATTAACTTCTATGACTACATCGAAGTTCAGCCCCCAGTCGTCTATGATCATTTAGTTCAAATGGGTGATTTCTCTAGTAAAGCCGAACTCTTACAGCACATTAAAAAAATCATTAGAGTTACTAAAGAATCTGGAAAACTCATAGTCGCTACTGGCGATGTCCACCAAATAAACCCTGAAGATACAATATATAGAGAAATAATCGTCAACCAAAAAGTGCCAGGTGGTGGCAGACACCCACTTGCTAAAAAAGGTATCACTAAAATCCCATCTCAGTATCTTCGTACAACCGAAGAAATGCTTGAAGAATTCTCCTTTTTAAAAGAAGACCTAGCCAAAGAAATAGTCATCGAAAACACAAATAAAATTGCTGATATGATTGATATAATTGAAGTCATTATCGATACCGGTGGTATTCCTTTCGCTCCAAAAATTCCAAACTGCACTGAAACAACTACCGATATGGTCTATGATAAAGCCGAAAGTATCTACGGTAAACCACTTCCTTATAATATAGAAGAAAGACTAGCCTCAGAACTTTATGGTGATGAGCCATTAAACACCATTAAAAGACTAATTAAAAAAGATAATATGACCGAAGAAGAATATCAAATAAAAATTCACCAAAAATTAAACGACGTCATGCGTAGTTATAAAGAAGGTGTAATTAACTTATTCAAAGAAGAAAACCCCAATATAACCGATGACGAAATAAAACAAAAAATGACCGGTGTCATTGGCGCTAACTTCGATGTCATTTACTTAATTGCTCAAAAACTAGTTAAAAAATCAAACGATGATGGCTATCTAGTCGGAAGTAGGGGTTCTGTTGGTTCATCACTAGTTGCTACCATGATGGGCATTACCGAAGTAAATGCCTTACCTCCACATTACGTATGTCCAAATTGTAAACACTCAATCTTCGAATTAAATGGTAAACCACTCGGTGAAGATTATGGTAGTGGTTATGACCTGCCAGATATGAACTGCCCTAAATGTAATACTAAATTAAATAAAGAAGGGCAAGACATGCCATTTGCCACCTTCTTAGGTTTCCATGCCGATAAAGTTCCAGATATCGATTTAAACTTCTCCGATTTAAACCAAGCTGCTGCTCATGAATATACCAAAGTCTTGTTCGGTGTCGATAACGTCTATAGAGCTGGAACCATTGGTACTGTAGCCGATAAAACTGCCTTTGGTTACGTTAAAGGATACTGTGAAGATAAAGGTATTAATATGCGTACTGCTGAAGTCGAAAGACTAGCTAAAGGCTGCACCGGTGTTAAAAGAACCACTGGCCAGCATCCTGGCGGAATTGTCGTTATTCCAGGTTATATGGACGTCTTTGATTTCACACCTTTCCAATACCCAGCCGATGATGTCACTTCCGCATGGCGTACAACCCATTTCGATTATCACGCCATTGACCAAGATGTTTTAAAACTAGATATTTTAGGTCACTCTGGTCCAACTAAACTAAGACTAATTCAAAATATTACTGGCGACGATGTCACTAAAGTACCTTTGGATGATAAAGAAACAATGGGCATCTTCTTATCACCAAAACCTTTAGGCGTTACCGAAGAACAAATCTTAAACGAAACCGGTACACTAGGTATTCCTGAATTTGGAACCCCATTTACTCTGCAAATGGTCAAAGAAACAAAACCTAAAACCTTTGCTGAATTAGTTAAAATCTCAGGCCTATCACATGGTACCGATGTTTGGAACGGTAATGCCAAAGACTTAATCGATAAAGGCGTCGTTCCATTTAGTGAAGTTATCGGATGTCGTGATGATATCATGGTCTATCTAATGTATCATGGTGTCGAACCAATTAAAGCTTTTAAAATCATGGAATTCGTCAGAAAAGGCAAAGCCTCAAAAGAGCCAGAACAATGGGCCGAGTATGTCGAACTTTTAAAAGCCGCTAATATCGAAGAGTGGTTTATTGACTCATGTAGTAAAATCAAATACATGTTCCCCAAAGCCCATGCCGTAGCTTACGTCATAAATGCCTTTAGATTAGCTTACTATAAAGTTCATAAACCAGCAGTTTACTATGCTGCACAGTTCTCTGCCGAATATGATGATTTTGATATTGAAGCCATGATAAAAGGTTATGAAACCGTTAAAGCTAGAGTTATTGAAATCACTGATAAAGGCTATGAAGCTACTAATAAAGAATCATCTATCTTAGAGTGTTTAAAAGTTGCCTTAGAAGCTTTAGCTCGTAATATCAAATTTAAACCAGTTGATTTGTATAAAAGTCATTATCACGACTTTGTAATTGATGAAGATGGTAACCTTATTCCACCATTTAGAGCCATCGATGGACTAGGAGAAATAGTTGCTAAAAAAATCGTTGAAGAAAGAGAAAAACAATCATTTATTAGTATCGAAGATTTACAAAAAAGAGCCAAACTATCTTCAACTCTAGTTGAAAAACTAAGAGCTATGGGCATCTTAGATGGTATGGATGAATCTAGTCAATTATCATTATTTTAAAACAACTTAAAACAAGCCAGATTTCTGACTTGTTTTGTATTTTATTCAATGACAAAAGGATTATTTTTTGAACCGTCCCCACCTGTGATTTTGACATCTGATGAAAGATAAATAACAGGAAATACATAATTTTTAAAATTTGAATTACTAATATAATCTATATAACCATTTGAACCAATGGAATATACATAAGGAGAATTATAACTATTCTTTACTGGAGTAATTGTCCAAAAATTATCAAAGGATAATGTATTAGTTATCCAACTAGTATTTACACATATTTTCCTATTATCTGAATTTAATAAAAAAGTAGAACACTGACTAATATTACTATTACTTCTTAAAAATTCAGAAACTGTTATTATTCCAACTTTTGTATTAAATAAAATTGCATTTTCTTCTTCAATTTGACTTTTTAAACTACTATTATTAAGTGTTACCTCACCTATACTAAAATTTTTTGATACAATTTTATTTACATCTGATAAAGTTGCAAAAAAAGAATTATTCAAATAAACATTTAAAGAAGCGGTTCCCCAATATACCCCAACTGATGTATCCCATGCCATATCTCCTATACTGTCATTTCTCATTATTTTTATAGTTCCATCGTTTTCGACTGAAATAATTCTCCATAAACTATTACTAAAATTAATATAGTTATTAGGATTTGACCCTTTATAAAAATACCTATCTTCATATTCATCTTTATATAAGCCATCACCAGATGTTACTATATTTACTTTGTCTAATAACTGTTCTCCTGCTGAAGGGCCAGTTTCGCTAGGTACGCATACATTATAAAGCTCGTCAATAGCTCCTTGTACATCTGTACTTTTAAGTCCACTTTCACTATTATCATAAGTAACATCACCAGAAGGAAAATAAGTTGCCGCATAAACTCCGGCTGTTCCAAATATAAGTCCACCAATAATAATACCTAAAATATTCTTTTTTAAAAATCTTTTCACTTTTTCAACCATCTTTCATACTCCTTTTCAACCAAAATGTCCTATGATTTATTTATTACATTTTTAGTATAGCACACTTTTCTAAAAAAAGCACCTAAAATGTCCCGCTTTTTGACAAGCGTAATGTGATAATTATAAAAAGAGGTGTTAATATGCACATAAAACAAGCATATCAAATGGAAGAAATTGCTGAAAATGTCAAAAATAGTAATCACCCCAGAACTCTTGCTGCTAACTTAAAAAAGCTAAGATTAAACCATTATAACGAATATAAAACCTTAAATAAAAAAATAGATAATCCATATAGCTTAGATAATATTTCCTCATTGTTAGGAATTTCTAGAAGACATTATAGTAGACTAGAAAACCCAAATTATACATCAAAAAATATAACCCTAGAAAAATTAATCATTTTATCTAAAATCTACGAAGTTACTATCGATGATTTAATAGGTAAAAATCTTTAAAAGTTCAAATAATGAACTTTTTTCTTATCCAAATAAATGATAAAATAATATTAGGTGATAAATATGAAAAAAATAATTATGATAGACGGTAATAACCTTATGTTTAGAAGTTATTACGCCACCGCCTATAATGGCAATTTTATGAACAATAGTAAAGGCTTTCCAACCAATGCCTTATTTGGTTTTGCCAACATGATTAATAAAATAATAAATGAAGAAACCCCAGAATATATTATAGTTGCCTTCGATAAAGGAAAAACCTTTAGACACGAAGAATATGAAGGCTATAAAGATGGTAGAGTAGAAACCCCAGATGAACTAAAAAAACAGTTCCCAAAAGCTAAAGAACTACTAACCGCAATGGGCATCAAATACTATGAAATAGATGGCTATGAAGCCGACGATATAATAGGTACATTTGCTAAATTCTGTGACGATGATAAAGACTTTATCGGCACCATTGTCAGTAGTGATAAAGACTTACTTCAACTACTATCTTCTGATGTTGATATAAAACTTTTAAAACAAAAAGACTATATTAGATATAATGAAAAAACCTTTGAAGAAGCCTATGGCATCAAACCAATCAACGTTATCGACCTAAAAGCCTTAATGGGTGACCCATCCGATAATATTCCAGGAGTTAAAGGCGTCGGTGAAAAAACCGCCCTAAAATTACTCCATGAATATAAAACATTAGATGGTATCTATCAAAATGTAGATAATATTAAAGGAAAACTCGGCGAAAAACTAAAAAATGATAAAGAAAACGCCTATAAATCATATCATTTAGCCACCATCATCAAAGAAGTTCCCCTAGAAATATCCATTGAAGATACTAAATACTTAGGAGATAATACCGAAAAACTAAATCAAATTTATGAAGACTTAGAATTTTATTCTTTCCTCAAAAAACAAAAAAAGCAAGAAACACCAAAAAAAGAACTAAATATTCAAATAATTAATAATCTAAACGAAATAAACATCGAAGGAGAAATCGCCGTATACCTAGAAATACTAGGTCAAAACTATCATAAATCAGAAATACTCGGCATGGGTGTATATAATGATAAAGTAGCTTACTTTATTCCTTTAGAAATATTAAAACAAAACCCTAAATTTTTAACCCAAAATAAAAAATATACCTATGATTTAAAGAAAATGTTAGTAGCTTTAAAATGGCAAAACGTCGAAATAAAAAACACCATCTTTGATACCATGATAGCCGGCGCCTTATTAGACTATAACATGAAAGATGATATTGCCTATCTTGCAAACCAAGTAGATTATGAACTAAACTTCTATGAAAAAATCTATGGTAAAAACGCCACCCTAAAAAAACCAGACATTGAAATAATTGCTAAAGAATGTATAAACAAAGCTAAATTTATCTATGAAACCAAAGACCTATTTCAAACAAAAATAAAAGAAGAAAATATCGAATATCTATATAACGAAATTGAATTTCCTCTAGCCACCGTCTTAGCCGATATGGAATATGAAGGCGTTAAAGTAGACGCCAATGTCTTAAAAGAAATGGGCGAAGACATCCAAATAAAACTAGAACTCTTAAGTAAAGATATCTATAATACCGCTGGATGTAAATTCAATATCTCATCCCCAAACCAGCTTAGTGAAGTCCTCTTTGAAAAACTAAATCTTCCACATAAAAAGAAAACTGCTAACGGTTATTCCACAGCCATCGACGTTTTAAATAAATTAAAAGATAAACATCCAATCATAAGTCAAATAATTGAATATCGAAAACTATCAAAAATCTATGGCACATATGCTCAAGGGCTAATAAACACAATTCAAAATGAAAAAATTCATACCATTTATACTCAAAACCTAACGAGAACTGGAAGATTATCTTCCATTGAACCAAACCTTCAAAACATCCCCGTTAGAGATAACTTCGGTAAACAAATTCGAAAAGCCTTTGTCCCAACCTATGACTATATCTTAAGTGCTGACTACTCACAAATAGAACTTCGCGTACTAGCTCATATGGCCGATGTCAAAGCCCTCAAAGAAGCCTTTAAAAATAAACTAGATATTCATGCTAAAACCGCCAGTGATATATTTAAAGTTCCTCTAAATCTCGTAACCAGTGAAATGCGAAGAGTAGCCAAAGCCGTAAACTTCGGTATCATTTATGGTATCAGTAGCTTTGGCCTTGCCGAAAACGTCGGTATCCGTCCAGCCGAAGCCAAAAAATTCATCGATACCTACCTAGAAACCTATCCCGGCATTAAAGAATATATGGATGCATCCATTAGTCATGCTAAAGAAAAAGGCTATGTAACCACCTTGTTCAATCGTAAAAGAAACATCCCAGAGCTAAAAAACACCGTATATACCATTAGACAAAGTGGAGAACGTATCGCTTTAAATACACCTATTCAAGGAACCGCCGCCGATATCATTAAATTAGCTATGGTAAAAGTATATAAAGCCCTCAAAGAAAATAATCTTAAAACAAAAATGATAATCCAAGTTCACGATGAATTAATCTTTGATGTTCCAAAAGAAGAACTAGAGCAAGTCAAAAAAATCGTTACCGATCTCATGGATAATGTGTGTCCTCTTAACGTACCCCTAGCCATCGATATCAACTATGGAAAAAATTGGGCTGAGGCAAAATAATGGCTAAAAGAAGTAAAACAAAAAATAGAAATATAATCATATCAATATTAACAATTGTTATATTTCTAACCATAGCTTATCAAAATGAAATAAAATCTTTCATGACAGAGCCATTAATCGAAAATCATACTTATACATTAAATGATCTTCCTAAATATAATGGTCAAGCTTATGTTCAAATAAATAATAATAAACCAAACTTCAAAGAAGAAGATTATAATAAAGAAACCTTTGAAACATATAGCAATCTAGATTATCTAAATAGAGCAGGCACCGCCTTTGCTAAAGTAGGAAAAGAAACCATGCCTAAAGAAGAAAGAGGTTCAATCGGCATAATAAAACCCTCAGGCTGGCACACCGTTAAATATGATATCGTTAGCGGTAAATATTTGTATAATCGCTGTCACTTAATTGGCTATCAACTAACTGGCGAAAACGCTAACGAAAAAAATCTCATCACCTGCACAAGACAAACTAATGTCGGAGCCATGCTGGATTTTGAAAATAAAGTCGCCGAATATATCAAAAATACAAATAATCACGTCTTGTATAGAGCAACCCCAATATATGAAAATAAAAACTTGCTCGCAAGCGGCATCCAAATAGAAGCAAGCTCCGTCGAAGATAAATGTAAAGATATTTGTTTTAACGTTTATATATATAATGTCCAAGATGGTATAACCATAGATTATACAAATGGTGACAGTCACTTATCTTGATTTGTAATCAAAATATTCCCAAATAACATAAATAATAAACCTAATTTGTTCTGCTAAATAATTAAACATGGAAATCCCTCCTTTCATATATAAACATACGACAAAAGTAGGGGATTTCCTTTTTCAAACAAAAAAAATTAGTTTTTCGGAACTAATTTTTCTTTTCCGCCCATATAAGGTCTTAAAACCTTAGGAATATTAACACTACCATCCTCATTTACATTATTCTCTAAAAAAGCAATAAGACCGCGTGGCGTAGCCAAAACAGTATTATTTAAAGTCGTTAAATATTCGTTGCCATTTTTAGTTTTCATCCTTATCCCAAGTCTTCTAGCCTGCGCATCTCCTAAAATAGAGCAAGAACCAACCTCAAAATATTTATTTTGTCTAGGACTAAAAGCCTCAACATCACAAGACTTAACCTTTAAATCAGCTAAATCTCCGCTGCAACACTCCAAAGTCCTAACCGGAATATCTAAACTTCTAAAAAATTCAACCGTATATTGCCACATTTTTTCATAAAACTTCATACCATCCTCAGGCTTACAAAGTACAACCATCTCTTGCTTCTCAAATTGATGAACCCTGTATAAACCGCGTTCCTCAATACCGTGAGCCCCAACTTCTTTTCTAAAACAAGGCGAATAACTAGTCAAAGTAATAGGAAGTTCTTCTTCTTTAATAATCTGACCTTGAAACTTACCAATCATCGAATGCTCAGAAGTACCAATCAAATATAAATCTTCGCCCTCAATCTTGTACATCATCGCATCCATCTCTTCAAAACTCATAACCCCATTTACAACATCACTTCTAATCATAAAAGGTGGAACGCAGTAAGTAAAACCCTTATCAATCATGAAATCACGAGCATAACTAAGCATAGCAGAGTGTAACCTTGCAACATCACCCATCAAATAATAAAAACCATTGCCACTAGTTCGGCCCGCACTTTCCTTATCTAAGCCATTAAGTCTCGCGCATATATCCGCATGATGAGGTACTTCAAAAGAAGGGATAATAGGCTCGCCAAACCTTTCAAGTTCAACATTTTTACTATCATCCTCACCGATAGGCACAGAAGCGTCCATAATATTTGGAATAACCATCATATCTTCGTGTATTTTCTTACGTAATTCTTCCTCTTCGCTGCCAAGCTTTTCAATCTCTAGGCCATATTTACTAACCTCAGCTTTAACCTTCTCGGCCTCATCCTTTTTGCCTTCACGCATTAAAGATCCAATCAATGCACTTTTCTCATTTTTAAGTGCCCTAAGTTCATCTCCCTTTAACTTAGCCTCCCTACACTTAATATCTAAATCATATACCTCATCAACTAAAGGAAGTTTCTTATCTTGAAACTTCTTTTTTATATTCTCCTTAACTAAATCTTTATTTTCACGTATTAATTTAATATCTATCATGTTTAACTCTCCTCTGATTCACTTAAATAAACTTTAATCTTCTCATATTGTGGTTTGTATCTAACGTCTATTCTGTTTAAATAATCCTTTGATACATCAAAACCACTAACATCCATACTTTGCTTTAAATCAGCCTTCTTAACCTTTAAAGCAAGTCTGTTTTTACTGTTAATAATTCTGTTAATAAAATTGTCATATTCCTCATCCTTACCTCTTGTTAGAATTGAAATAGCATTAACTACATCACTTGGAAAACCAATATAACTTAAATCACTTTCCGTAAGATCAGTCTCCTTAAAAATATCATGCATCAAAGATACTGCCTTAGCCTTATCATCATTAAATAAATCAGCAACCGAAACTAAATAATCCATATAGGGTAGACCAGCCTTATTCTTCTTGCCTTCAAACACCTTTTCGCAAATCAAATAAGCCTTGCCATATAAATTCTCAGCCCCCCTAAATCCTGAAATCTCAGCCTCATTAAAATATTTTAACCAATTATTCATAAATAAACACCTCCATTTAAAGAAAAAGCAGCCCTATGTTAGGAGTATATGAAATACGGTACCATCCTATACGGCTGCTTAATTATGATAACGGTCATCCCGGAAGTTATTAGCTTCTCTCCAAAGTAGATTCATATAAACCCAATTATTAGTTCGCACCAACCACTAACTCTCTTAAAATAAAGTCCATACTACTATTCTTTGTCATTGATTTACTAAATCAATTTTATCATGTAAAAAATATTTCGTCAATAGTCAAAAACTCCATGAAAAACCGTCCAAAAAACACATAATTTAATTGAAATAGCGTAAAGAAAATGTTATAATGAATTAGGTGGTTTTTTTGAACATTAATGTAAAAGAAGTTTTACTATTTATTTTAGGAGTAATTATCTTATTTTTTTTCGCCAGTTTTTTCATATATTTTCTGCTATTTATAATAATAGCCATAGGCATTTATCAAATATATAAAGCCGTAAAACCATATATAAAAAACTTTCAAAAACCGAAAAAAACCCAAAATGGTAAGATAATTATTGAAGCTAAATACAAAGAGAAGTAGGTGGTAAAATGCCTGAATTACCAGAAGTTGAAACCGTCAAAAAGGCATTAATAAAAGAAGTAAAAAATAAAAAAATACTGTCCGCATCTATTTATTGGGATAATATAATTGCCTATCCCGAACTTGAAAAATTCAAAAAACAAATTCAAAACCAAATCATCCATGATATCAAAAGAAGAGGTAAGTGGTTAATGTTTGAACTAGATGATTACTACTTGCTATCGCACCTTCGCATGGAAGGGAAATATCTCATCAGAAAAACATCCGATCCTAAAGAAAAACACCAGCACGTTATTTTTCATTTTGAAGATAAAACCGACCTAAGATATCATGATACTAGAAAATTTGGAAAAATGTATTTAGTAAAAAAAGAACAAGCTTTAAATCAAAAGCCATTGTCAGATCTAGGATTAGAACCTTGGGATAAAAATCTAACTCCCAAATACCTAAAACAAAAATTGCATAAAAAACCGATTAAAACCGAACTTTTAGACCAAACTATAATTGTTGGTATCGGTAATATATATGCTGACGAAATACTTTTTTTATCTAAAATAAATCCTAAAACAAATGCCCAAAACTTAAATGACAAAGACTATCAAAATATCATAAAATATACAAAAATAGTTCTAGAAAAAGCCATAGAAAAAGGTGGAACAACTATCAAAAGTTATGAATCCAGTGAGGGAGTACACGGTGGATTTCAAATAGACTTGCTTGTTCACACCAAAAAGGAGTGTCCTATTTGCCATTCAAAAATAACTAAAATAAATGTTGGCGGACGCGGAACTTATTATTGTGAAAAATGTCAAAAGGAGTGATTTTCATGAAAAAAACAAAAATAATTTGTTCAATTGGTCCAAGCAGTGCCAAATATGAAACATTTAAACAAATGGTATTAAACGGCATGAACGTTGCTAGAATTAACTTCTCTCATGCCACTGAAGAAGAAAAATCAAATGCCTTAAGCTTAGTAAAAAGAGCAAACGAAGAATTAGGCTCACATATAGCAGTTTTATTTGACACTAAAGGACCAGATTTCCGTACAGGAAATATGACCGATGACCAAATAAATCTAGTCGAAGGAAAAACAATTAAAATCGTCAAAGACGATATCTTAGGTACTGAAGAAGCTATTACCGTAAACTATAAAGACGCTTTAGATAGTATTGAAGTAGGTAGTACCGTTTTATTAGAAGATGGTCTAATGAAATTAGAAGTAATTGAAAAATTACCTAATGGAATAAACTGTAAAATAATTGATGGCGGTGTTTTAGGAAGCCGTAAAAGTGTTAACGTACCAGGTGTTCATCTAAACATGCCATTTATCAGTGAATTAGATAAAAAAGATATCATTTATGCTTGCGAGCACGACGGAGATTTCCTAGCCTTATCATTTGTAAGCTCAAAAGAAGATGTTCTAGCAGCTAGAGAACTTCTAAAAGAGCAGGGTAAAGAAAACATCCAAATAATCTCTAAAGTAGAAAGCCATAGAGCCATCGATAACATCGATGAAATTATCGAAGCAAGTGATGGAGTTATGGTAGCTCGTGGAGATCTTGGTGTAGAAATGCCAATGAATAAACTTCCAGTACTTCAAAAAGAAATCATTGAGAAATGTCGTCAAAAAGGTAGAACCGTAATCGTAGCAACAGAAATGCTCGCATCTATGTATACAAGTGCTAGACCAACTCGTGCTGAAGTATCAGACGTAGCTAATGCAGTCTTAGATGGAACCGATGCTGTAATGTTATCAGGCGAAACAACAATTGGTAAACACCCAGCTGATGCCGTTAAATACATGGCTGAAACTTGTGAAGAAGCTGAAAAATATTATGACTATGCTAATCAAAAATCATATGCTAAAGAAAATAATATTCCATCAGCCATCGCTCATAACGTAGTAGAAAGTGCCAATCTATTAGATGTCAAAGCAATCATTGCTGCCACAACTAGTGGTTATAGTGCTAAAAAAATTAGTACATTAAAACCAAAATCATTAATAGCAGCTGCTTGTCCAGATAGTAAAGTAGCTAAAGCACTTGCCCTTAACTATGGAGTATATCCAGTAATCGTTGGATACTATAATAACCTAGATGAACTTATGGAATATTGTAAAAAAGAAGCTGCTAAATTTATGAACTTGAAAAAAGGCGATATCGTTATTGTAACAGGTGGTTTCCCTAGAATGCACGAAGTTAAAACAACTAATTTCTTAAAAATTGATACAATCTAAAAAGATGGTTAGCGGATTATAGGCTTATGCTTATATTCCTCTAAAAAACCATCTTTTTTAATATTATAAATATTTGTAACCCTGCTTTCGATACTCAAAGCTTCATATTTGCCGTCATAACCACTAATAATTGGCAGTGCACATTTCTTTTTAACCTCACTTAAATACTTTTGTCCCTTACTATTAAAACCTAAAACTCTAATATATTCAATATTTTCGCATCTTTTAGCCTCTTCCTTTGTAAAAGAACATAGTATATGCAAAAACATCCTTTTAAGTTTATTATAAGTATATCTTTTAGACTTAACTAAATTAATAAGTTCATCTATATTATGAGCCTTTAAAATATTCTTCTTAATCTTATTTTCAATGCCCTCATCAACAGTCTGATAAATACTTAAATCATCAGTACTTATTATCTTATACTTAAGTAAATCAAAATAATCATCAAAAAAGTGTAGGTCATTTAACTTGTTAAAACACACTGAAGGTACATAATCAGAAACATCCTTGTTATTTTTCAAAGCCTCTCTAATACTGCTCGCACTTGAAATTTTGCTCAAATTTAAACTGTGATAATCATTAGTTCTCTTTATAGTCCTAATATCTATACCATCTAAATTTCTAATATATCCAATTCCTAATAAATCATTAGGATTATTCTCTAAAGAAATACCAAAATCTTTTAAAGCCTTAGCTAAACTAGAAGGATAGTTAAATCCCATATCTAAATATTTTTTAATATGTAAACCATACTCCTCACTTCTTTGAATAGTGCAAATCTTTTTTAAATATTCTATATCATCACTTTCACTGCCAAAAACAAAAGCCGAAACATCTAAAGCCTTTAAAATATCACATCCAGCCTTAGTAAAAATATCAGCCGCTTGCGTTCCAAAAACAAAAGGAAGCTCAATAACTAAATCTACATAATTCAAAGCAATTTCCGTCTTTTTCCATTTGTCAATTATACTAACGTCTCCTCTTTGTGTAAAATTACCATTAATAACCGCAATAATTACATAATCAGGAAACATTTTTTTAATTTTATTTATGTGATATAAATGCCCATAATGAAATGGATTGTACTCACAAATTATTCCTACACTTTTCATAATTAATCACATCCATTAATTATAATAAATGATAAATAAAATATTGTCAAAAATATAATAATCAAACATCTGCTTTACACTTTTTAAAAAAAATGAAAATCTTTGGAGATTGTGACCTTACTTTATTGACACACCAAATCAAAGAACGTATAATTTAAACTAGGTGGTATAATGAAAAATAAAGGCTTTACACTTATTGAATTATTAGCAGTTATCGTTATTTTAGGTATTCTAGCAGCCATAACTGTTCCAACAATCGTTGGTCTTATCAATGGTTCAAAAGAAGATACCCTAGATGAACAAAAAAATACCATTATTGGCGCTGCTGAAAGATGGACAACCGATAACTGGCGAAAACTGCCAGAAACTACTTGTGATATTAAAGTAGACTTTCTTAAAAGTGAAGGCTACCTAGAAAGTGATAAAGATGTTATTGATCCAACCACCAATGAAAAAATGGATGGCTGCATCCGCATAACTTATGATAGTGCAAACGATCAATATAAATATACTTATGTTGAAACTTGTGAAACCGAGTGTAACTAAAGCTTTAATAAAAAAGCTTTTTTTTAACCAAAAATTTCAATATTCGACAAACTTCGACATATAAATTTTGTAAAATATTGTCGGTGATAAAAATGAAAATATTTGATACTATGCTTTTAGATGTTGTTTTAATTACCTTTCCTCTTATGGTATATCTATTATATCTCGCATACACCAAAACCTTTAATAAAAAAGAAAATGATTTACTTTTTGCTGTCACAGTTTTCTCGGTATTATATTTAATTTTAAAATATACAACCCCTTTATATCAAGATATACCATTTCTAATCATAAATATATCATTAATACTCTCATATGTAAAAAAATCTAACTTATCCATTATCACGGTTTCTATCATAATGATAGCCTATTACTATAATTTTTATCAAAACTATTTACTTATAATAATATTAGAATATTTAATTTACTATTTATTATATTTAAAATTATCTAAAAAACTAACCGTTAACAATCTTATTTTAACATTTGCCATTTTAAAAACTACTTTTACAGTCATCATTCTTTACATTTTAAATAGTAAATTACCATCACATCTTTTAGAAACCGTTATTTCTGGTATATTTTTGTATATTATTTCTCTTCTAATAACTCATCTTTTGGATAAAGCCAAAGATATTCTAAAACTTCATATGAACATTAAAGAAATAGAAAGAAATAAACAAATCAAAACTTCACTTTTTAGAATAACTCATGAAATAAAAAATCCCATAGCTGTCTGTAAGGGATATTTAGATATGTTTGATAAAGATAATCAAGACCATTTTAAAAAATATGTTCCTATTTTAAAAGATGAAATAAATAGAACCTTATTATTACTAGAAGATTTTTTAGCTATGAATAAAGTAAAAATAAATAAAGATATTATTGATATAAATCTTTTAATTGAGGAAGTTGTTAAAAATATTAAAATGTTATGTACCAAAAATAATATTGAATTAAAAACCAAAATCATAGACGATGAAATATACATAAATGCCGATTATAATAGATTAACTCAAGTATTTATAAATCTTTTGAAAAATAGTGTAGAAGCTATTCCTAAGAATAAAAAGGGTAAAATAGAAGTCAAAGAAATATTAAATAATAATAATCTCATCATATCAGTTCAAGATAATGGTACCGGTATGAGTAAAGAATTATTAAATAAAATAAAAGAACCATTTTATACAACCAAACCTAAAGGTACCGGCTTAGGAGTATCACTTTCCGAAGAAATAATTAAAGCTCATAACGGAACCTTAAATTATGAATCAAAAGAAAATAAATATACTAAAGTAATCATAACCTTACCATTAAAAACATGCTAAAAAAACGCCTCAAGCGTTTTTGTTTTTTGGATAAGGTTTCTTTTCGTTAGTAACACATAATATATAATCAATACTAGTATTATAATAACTTGCGAGTTTTTTTAAAATAGCTGTTGGTATATCATTAGTCTCGGTTTCATACTGTGAATATCCAGTCTGTGACATCCCTAAAATTTTTGCAATATCTTTTTGTAATAAATCGTGGTCTTCCCTTAAATCTCTTAGTCTGTTCATAAGTTAACCTCCGATTTGATTTTACAATAACTTAAAACAAGTTATTGATTTATAACTTAAAATAGGTTATAATAATCACAGATAACCTAAAATAAGTTATGAACTAAAACTAAACAGAGGATATGGAGGCCAAAATGAAAGAAAAAACAAAGGAATTTTTAAAGAAATATTTGATAGGATTTGTACTAGGAATAGTATCAGCATGTACAATAAGCGTAATCGCCGCAACCTATTTTCCAAGTAATCAAACCACCTACGACAATACAAATACCGAATTACAATCAGAAAATGTCCAAGATGCTATCGATGAACTATATGGAGTGTGTTTTCCGCCTAAAGCAGGAGATACAATATTAGATAATACTGATATAGTAACATCGGGAGATGGTTTATATGAAGATGAGTATGAAGATGGAAGATATTTTTATAAAGGAGGAAACCCAAATAATTATGTAACCTTTAATAATGAACAAGCAGGATGGAGAATAGTATCAATAGAACCAGATGGAACAATAAAAATAATGAGAATAAATAGTATAGGAAATCAAGCATGGGATAGTTCTAATAGTAATAATTGGGCAAGACCTGCAAGTTTGAATACGTATTTAAATGGAACATATTATAATAGCCTAAATAGTACGGCTCAAAGTCAAATAGTAGCTAAGGACTTTAGTATAGGAGCAGTCACAGAAGATAATAATGATTTGGCTGCTCAAGTAAATGACGAAAATAGTGCAAAATGGAATGGAAAAGTAGCTTTGGCCACAGTATCAGAGTATATAAGAAGTAATAGTAATAAAAGTAAATGTGGCTCATTTAGTTTAAATAATGATAATAATAGTAGTTGTGTAAATACAGGATGGATGGATACAACAACTGTATCTTACTGGTGGACGTTGTCGCCTTATGCTGGCCACTCTCGCAATTCGTTCTATGTGTATTCGAACGGCTATTTCCGCTACAACTACGTCAACTACTACACCAACATTGCGGTCCGTCCGGCTGTCTATCTAAGCTCTGAGGTCAAAATAACTGGTGGAAATGGTTCCCAAAATAACCCATATACTTTGGCTTAGTACTGGACAGTTTTGAATAATGGGATGAAAATAAAGGGAAAAGTGAATATAAATGTTCGTTCAATAGTCAAAAAATATATAGATTTTAGGGTAAATCTATGTATTTTTACATATCAAAAACAGTAACAAAGTTACTTTGAAAAAATATAAACTAATAGTAAATTAGGAATCATATAATGTAAAAGTAATAGGAAGTCTAAATCTTCTTGGACAATTAATAGCCATCTTAAATAATGTTAAACCAGCTCTAAATCTAGATATGACTCTATATATGTTATTAGTTTTTTTATTTCTTCTGGTAATAGTAAAACCAATATTTTTATAAGATTTAGAATTCTTAGAAATATCAGTACCTAAACAAGTAAGATAAAGTTGAATAATACAAAGCATAGAATATAAATTACGAAAAGCATGTAAAGATTTAATACTAGACTCTTCTAAATAAAAGCCATTAGTCTTTTGAGATTTAAACACAAACTCAATAGAACCAAATCTATAACCATATCTAGCTTTAGCTAGTTTAGGGTCACCATTAGTAATTAAAAGCCAAGCCTCTTTGTGGTCTTTACTCTTACAGTAAGCTAAATTATAAACATATTTATTTC
>CALVVS010000018.1 GCA_944363925.1 uncultured Bacilli bacterium
TAAATGATTATTTTTACTTATTCAAATGACCAAAATGGCGTTTTTGTTACTATTTTTTATCTAATTTAGGTATTTTACTCTAGACCAATTTACCTAAATTGGTTCTTTTTTATCTTTCAATTTGCCAAATTGATAGTTTTTTATTTTTTTTAATATTTTAGTTAATTATCTACAATTTTTAATTTATGATGTATGGGGTATTTTGAGAACCATTTCCACCAATAATATTAACTGTAGAAGAAAGATTAAGAACAGGATGTGTGTTATATGCTGCACCATTAGGAGCATTTCCATTATAGGTTTGCTCACTATATACATAATAATTACTACTACCTGATACATAAAATACCATATCAGACCTTCCAGTTACACCAGATAAAAGCCACCAGCCGCCGCCTTCATACATCCAATTTGTATTTTTACACGTACTAACATTTTTACTCGCTAAGTTTAAAGTTTTACATTTATTAATATTTGAATTTGTGCGTAAATATTCACTTACTGTTGGCAAAGCTATCTTACCATACCACTTTACACTACTTTCATTATTCATTTGTGTTTTTAAATCATTATTACCACTTGTTACTGTCCCTATATTAAAATTATTTGACACTATCTGGCCTTTGGCAATATCAGTCAATGAATTATAATAAGTGCTATTTAAGTATGCATTAATACTTGCTGGACGCGACCAATTATTTGAATATGAACTATCCCAATACTGGTAACCAATTGTATTTGTAGTCACAATTTTTAATGTTTTATCAGGCTCAATGGACATAATTCGCCAGCCGGCTTGTTCATTATTAAATGTTACATAATTATTAGGATCTGCCCCTTTATAAAAATATCTTCCCTCCTCATATTCATCTTCATATAAGCCATCGCCTGATGTTACAATCGGTTCTTTATCCAATATTCCATCTCCACCTGTAGACGGTTTTTTACATGTATTATAAAGTTCATCAATCGCCCCTTGTACATCTGTACTTTTAAGACCACTTGAACTATTATCGTATGTAACATCATTAGAAGGAAAATATGTTGCCGCATAAACACCCATTGCCCCACTTACCAAAACTCCTAAAACAAATATAAATATCCTATTTCTAAATACTTTCCTAAATTTTTCTTTCATCATTTATCACCTCATATATCAAAAATTCCTACTGTCAGTTACATTATATCACAAATTCGAACTACTAGTGCATATAATTATCACTGACAGTTTGAAATAATAATATTAGGTGATAACAAATGGATAATGAAATAAAATTTCACGAAGATTACTATTACTATAATATAGTCAGAAAAAACATCAAAAAATATAGGAAAATTGCTGGCATAACCCAGCAAGAACTAGCCGATAGAATAGGTGTTAGTATGCACTATATCTCCCAAATAGAAAGCGCTAACCCTAACAAATACTTTACACTTGTCATCATCGGTAGAATTGCCGACGCCCTAAACATCGATATTAAAAAATTATTTGATAACGAAGAAAAAAAGTAAATGAAACACAAAAATCATTTACTTTTTAATATATTTTTTTATTGCCTTATCTACTTTTTCCTTACCCTTAGCAGAAAGTTCAACTAAAGGAAGTCTTGGAACCCCAAAATCATATCCCATCTCATTTAAAACATACTTAACCGGAATAGGATTAACCTCACAAAATAAAGCATCAATCATTTCTATCGCATCAGTCTGCATCTTCCCAGCTTTTTTGTAATCTCCCTTCCAAAAACTATCAAGCATCTCTACTGTATATTCCGGCATTACATTAGAAAGAACCGAAATCACTCCTTTACCGCCCAGAGAAAGTATTGGAATAACCTGGTCGTCATTTCCCGAATAAATAGCCAAATCATCGCCACATAAGCTAGCAATCTTTGCCACCTGCGAAATATTTCCACTCGCCTCTTTAATGCCGACAATATTCTCAATCTGAGCTAACCTTTGACAAGTCTCAGGTAAAATATTAACCCCTGTCCTAGAAGGTACATTATATAAAATAATAGGTATACTAACCGCATCCGCAATCGCCTTGTAATGAACAAATAATCCCTCTTGCGTCGTTTTATTATAATAAGGCGTAACCAAAAGTAGTCCATCTGCTCCAGCTTCCTCTGCATACTGACTCATCCTTATCGCACTCATCGTATTGTTACTTCCCGTCCCAATAATCACCTTAATACGGCTTGCGGTCTTATCTATCGCATACTTAATAAGCCTTTTCTTCTCATCCTCACTCATCGTGGCTGACTCCCCAGTCGTCCCACATACAATTACCGAACTAACACCAGCTTTTATCTGATCTTCAAGTAACCTTCCAAACTCTTCATAATTAACATCATTATCCGTAAACGGTGTCACAATTGCTGTTCCAACACCTTTAAATATCTCTTTTTTCATCAAATCACCTTTCATATTTTAATTTTCCTCTTTAAGTATAACACAAATACTTATGCCAACCACACACTAAAAATACCCACCAAACACCAAAAATCCTCAAAAAAAGAACTAATTAAACTATTTAGTCCTTTTAACTGTAGGTTCATTATAAATACTAGCGTCAAATAAAGCCATCTGACCATCACCTAACTTTTGCTTTTTAAGCTTTAAATTACTAGACCTCTTTTCAACCTTCGCACCTTCCGCGCGCATATCAAAAGCCACACTAGGTTCATCTTTGCTTCGGTTCAAAATCTTAGTATTAACTTTACTGTTCAATAATTTAGCCACACTAGGATCATCTTTGCTCCGACTCAAAATCTCATAATTACGTCTGCCCACCTCAATTCCTCTAATTGTCTTATAACGGCAAAACTCCTTACAAAGTTTAGCCTCAGCTTGCCAAATCACCCTTTGTGCATCATTGTCATCCGAATTTTTAAGCACCAAATAATAACTCAAAGCATCGCGAAAATACTTATTAGTATACCTTCTTTCAAAAAGAAACTTTAAAAATTCAGGATTATCTTTTATATCAGCTAAAAAACGCCTCATATAACTCATTATCGCTTGCTTTGGAACTACTGACTTTCTTATATTATCAAGCGCTAAAGCCCTAATAAAAGTCATATCTTTAAAAATAAGTTCCAACGGTTTAACGCTGCCACCCGCACTATATTCAATATCAAAATAACCATCCTTATAACCAGGAAACACTGAATTAAGAGCCCGCGCCATCTCATCACTAGAGCTAAAATTAGAAGTAAAAACATCTATTTCCGTCAAAGTAAATTTATTTCTAACCTCACCATTTTCACCAAAAAAAGTAAAATCCCTCGTCCCACCATTATTATAATGAAATACAAGTTTATATCTCGAAACACTCTTCGCCATTTCAATCACCACCATTATTATAAACCAAAAACAAAAAAACACAAAATTAAAAAAGACACTTAACCAAAGTTAAGCATCCAAAACAAAATTACCACTTCCACTCCGTAACCTCAGGCATATCGGCCCCATACTTTCTAATATAATCGTAATGCCTCTTAAGTAACCTTTCCATATCGGCCAAAACCATATCACCTCTAGAACCTAAATTCAAATGATTAATCGCTTCAATCACTAAATGATAACGGTCTATTTCATTTAAAACTCGCATATCAAAAGGCGTCGTAATAGTTCCCTCTTCCCTATATCCATGCACAGTTATATTCCGATTATGTCTAAAATAAGTAAACTCATAAATCAAAGATGAATATCCATGAAAAGCTACAATAACCGGTTTATCAGCCGTAAAAAACTCATCAAATTCATCATCACTAAGTGATTTAAAATACGAAGTAGATTTTTTCAAACACATCAAATCTAAAACATTAATAAATCTAATCTTCAAATCAGGAAAATTCTCCTTCAAAATCTTTGTTGCCGCCAGCATCTCTAAAGTCGGACAGTCGCCAATAGATGCCATCACAATATCTGGGTCCGCATCATCACTGACCCACTTCCAAATAGCTAAACCCTTATCAAACTCTGCCTTAGCCTCATCTATACTAAGCCACTGCATACTAGGATGCTTAGACGCCACCATAATATTAATCTGATTCTTACTTTTCATACACTCATCAAAACACACAAGCAAACTATTCGCATCAGCTGGCAAATACATCCTTACAATACTGTCTTTTTTAGTCGCCATATGATTTAAAAATCCCGGATCTTGATGAGTATAACCATTGTGATCCTGCTGCCAAACATTAGACGTAAGCACATAATTTAAAGAAGAAATATCCCTCCTAAACTTCAAATTTTGACACACCTTTAACCATTTAGCGTGCTGGCCAGCCATCGAATCAATAACCCTGATAAAAGCCTCATAACTCACAAACACTCCGTGACGGCCAGTAAGTAAATATCCTTCGAGTAATCCTTCGCAAAAATGCTCCGATAAAAAACTGTCAATAATTCTTCCATCGTTGCTTAAATATTCATCAGTATCTTTAATTTCCTCTTGCCAGTCACGGTCTGTCGCCTTAAAAATCTCATAAAGGCGGTTACTCATCGCCTCATCAGGACAAAATAACCTAAAATTATCATTTAACTTATAAACATCCCGAATATACTTACTAAGCTCCAACATGTCCTGTGTTTTATACGTTCCTCTGCCTTCAAACTTCACCGCCAAATCACGAACATCAGGCAGTTTAATAATTCTTCTAAGTAAGCCTCCGTTCGCATTCGGATTAGCCCCCATCCGGTGCCTGCTAGTTGGGATAATCTCGTAAATATCCTTATCCAAATGCCCATCTTTATCAAATAACTCTTCTGGCCTGTAACTTCTAAGCCATTTCTCCAAAATTTCTATATGCTCCAAAGTATCCACTTGAACCGGTACCTGATGCGCCCTAAACGTTCCCGCAATCTGCTTGCCATCGACCACCTCTGGACCCGTAAAACCTTTAGGTGTCTTTAAAATAATCATCGGATATATAATCTTGCCCTTAAACTTGCCAAACTTAATCTCCTTAATCTCCTCTAAAACTCGGTCCAAAGTATAATACATTTTTTTGTGTAAAACATCTATATCATCACCCTCAACCAAATAAGGATGCCATCCAAGCCCATAAAAATAACTGCCAAGTTCCTTCTCACTCATCCGTCCAAGCACCGTCGGATTACTTATCTTATACCCGTTTAAATTCAAAATCGGTAAAACAATCCCATCACTTTTAGGGTTAATAAACTTATTACCATGCCAAGAAGTTGCTAAAGGACCCGTTTCCGCCTCACCGTCGCCAATCACTGTAGCCACAATCAAATCAGGATTATCTAAAACCGCTCCAAACGCATGCGCTAAAGAATAACCAAGCTCCCCGCCTTCATTAATCGAACCAGGTGTCTCTGGCGCTGCATGACTAGGCACACCGCCCGGAAAAGAAAACTGCTTAAAAAACTTCTTAAGTCCAGCCTCATCCATCGTAATATCCGGATAAACCTCACTATATGTACCCTCTAAATACACATTAGAAAGCGGACTGTTACCTCCGTGACCAGGCCCAGATATATATATCATATTAAGATTATTATCCTTAATAAGCCTGTTCAAATGCGCATATATAAAATTCTGCGATGGTACCGTTCCCCAGTGTCCAACAATCTTTTGCTTTAAATCACTCTTCTCTAATTTTCTCTTCAAAAGTGGATTATCAAGTAAATAAAGCTGCCCAGCCGATAAATAATTAGCCGCCCTAAAATATTTATCTATAAGCTCTATTTTTCTAGAAATGTCTTCCATAATCCTCCCCCTATTCTCTGTTAATTATACTCTATTTCACAAAACATATCAAATATTTCGAATAAGCTTAAATATCTCTACCACAACAAGTGGGGTAAGCGAAAGTAAAATAACAACCACCCACTCGTTAAAACTTAAACTAACTAAAGAAAAGAAATTAGCTACTGGTGGCACCAATACCACAAATAAAAGTATCGCAAGTGAAATAAACATCGCTAAATAAAGGTATTTATTTTTAGGATGTAAAGAAGAAAATACCGATAAAGTAGAAGAGTGCTGATTAAGTGCATGAACAATCTGTGATAAACATAAAACCAAAAAAGCCATTGTCATACCACTTTCAAAACTACTTCTAGCCCCAATCAAATAAGCCGCAAACGAAATAATCGCAATCAAACTTCCATAAAAAATTACCCTCGTAACTAAACCCTTTTCAAATAAACTTCCTTCCTTAACCGGCCGCCTTTTCATATCGTCAGGATTTTCCGGATCTACTCCAAGCGCTAAAGCCGGTAACGTATCCGTCACCAAATTAATAAATAAAATATGCACCGCTAAAATAGGTACTGATAAATTAAATAGCGTCGAAAAGAAAACCACTAAAACTTCCGCAATATTACCCGAAAGTAAAAACTGAATTACCTTTTGAATATTACTGTAAACCCGGCGTCCTTCCTTAACCGCCACTAAAATCGTCGTAAAATTATCATCCAAAAGCAACATATCCGCCGCTTCCTTAGACACATCCGTACCAACCTTACCCATTGCAACGCCAATATCCGCTGTTTTCAAAGCCGGTGCATCATTTACCCCATCACCAGTCATCGCACAAACCTCGCCATTTGCTTTAAAAGCTCCAACAATCCTAAGCTTATCTTCCGGTGCCACTCTAGCAAAAACCGAAACCTTAGGAACTTTAAGCGCTAACTCCTTATCACTTATCTTATTAAGCTCATCGCCCGTCATCACTATATCGCCATCATGATAAATTCCAAGATCTAAAGCTATAGCCTTTGCCGTAAGCCTGTGGTCACCAGTAATCATAACCACCTTAATACCTGCATCTTGAAAAGCCTTAATAGACTTTTTAACATCTTCTCTAGGTGGGTCAATCATACAAGATATTCCAATAAAAATCAAATCACTTTCTATATCTTCTCCCTCTTTTGGAATATAATTAATATCCTTACTGGCAAACCCTAAAATACGGTAAGCCTCTGCCGATAACTCCTCGCTTTTACTTAAAATCTTAGCCTTCATATCCGAAGTAAATTCTAGTATCTTACCATCTTTCAAAATATAAGGGCATAACTCTAAAAGCTCCTCCAAAGCCCCTTTCGTATAGCACTCATACTTGCCATCAATCTCGTAAACCGTCGTCATCCTTTTTCTTATAGAATCAAATGGTTGTTCAAAAACTCGCTTATATTTTCTTTCAAATAACTCTTTATCTTCCTTACGCACAAACTCCAAAAGAGCCACCTCAGTAGCCTCACCAACCACCTTCTCACCTAAAGAAGCATTGTTACAAAGCCTGCACCCCATCAAAAAACTAGTCGGTATATCGCCACTTCCCCCCAAAATAAGCTCATCATAAAATAAAGTCTTAACCACTGTCATCTTATTTTGCGTAAGCGTCCCTGTTTTATCACTGCATATCACGCTCGCACTACCTAAAGTCTCCACCGCCGGAAGCTTCTTCACCAAAGCCTTTTTACTAGCCATCCTTTGAACGCCCAAAGCCATCACAATTGTCGCTGTCGCTGGCAGACCCTCAGGAATTACTGAAATAGCTAAAGATATCGAAATCATAAGTAATGAAATAACATCCTTGCCATATATAAAACCAATAATAAAAATCAAAATACTAACAATTATCCCCGCAATACTAAGAACCTTACCAACTACCTCTAACTTCCTTTTAAGTGGTGTTGCAAGTTCATCAGTATTATCAAGCATATGCGCAATCTTTCCAACTTCTGTATCCATACCCGTCGAAACCACTACACCATATCCCGTACCATAATTAATAATCGTACTTGAAAAAGCCATATTAACTCGGTCACCTAAAGGAACACCTTCCTTCAAAACAGCTAAAGCATCCTTAGCTACCGCCTCGCTTTCCCCAGTTAAAGCTGACTCATCAATCAAAAGTCCATTATCACTAGTAAGCCTAATATCTGCCGGCACTATTCCACCAGCCTCTAAATAAACCATATCACCGGCCACTAAATCAGCAGACGGAATAACCTTCATCTCGCCATCTCTAATAACATTAGCCATCGGTGCATTCATATTTTTTAAAGCTAAAACCGCGTCCGCTGCCTTTTTCTCTTGAATAATACTAATAACTGCATTAATAACTATAATAATTAAAATAACAACACCTTCGGCTGTTTCCCCTAAAATAAATGATAAAAAAGCCGCAACAAATAAAATAATAATCATTTTATCCGTAAGCTGCTCTAAAATCATCTTAAAAATAGAAACCTTCTTTTTCGAAGCCAAAACATTTTTACCATTAACATTAAGCCTTTTTAAAGCTTCCCCATCTGAAAGTCCTTTTTCACTAGTCTTTAACTCTTCAAATAAATCTGTCACCTTTTTCGTATATGCTTTCAATTACTATCACCACTTTAATTTTAACATATAAACCAATAAAAAAGAAGTCGCATTATAGACCCTTTACACTCACCCTGTCTCAACCTTATAAAGTTCTCTGTCGCCAACATAAAAAACAACTTCCTTAACCTCGTAATTAGCTCCCATCGAAAGCGAAATTGTATCCAAAGTCTCCTTTGAAATATCCCCACTAACATCATCATTTAAAATATCCTCATTAAAATTTAAAAACATCTGACCATCTTTAACCTCACTTGAAACAAGCTGCGTACCTTCATTTAAAAAACTCATCAAATTTTTATTAAAATCAAAATTCTTTGAAAGCTCATCGATAATAATACTCGCCTTATCCCTCGAATCATTAACATACTTCGTCACCGGCACGTAATAATAATTGTCACTAATCTGATTAATATAATAAATCGTTACATCCGTAATATCCTTAGTACTTGTCAAATCAAACTCCTTATTAATGCCAAATGTCTTATCTAAAGTCGATGGTAAATTAATCTTCGTTTTAGGTAACTTCGTTAAAATATCGCCATCAACATAAATAATCACCTTGTCAACCTTATCAATCGACGTCAGCGTATATACAATAGATTCCACTAATTTTTCCTCAAGCTCTTCAGACACATTAAGTAAATCTTTCGAAAAATTAACCTTAATTAAACCATCCTCATAGCTTAAACTAAGTACCTCCGTATTTGGTGGAATAATCGCACTAAAACCACTAGGAATTTTACTATCCATCCCTCCTATCGTCAAAACCTTAAGTAACTGTCTAGCCTTATTTTCAATATTCGCATCAGTAACAGCCACACTAGTCAAAGCCACATAACTGTTTTTATCCATTAAAAATATCGGTGAACTTTCAATATTAGTATTCACATATTCAAGTTCTTCTTTAATATCGAGCCTACCTTCATTAGCCGGAATAATATAAATTAAAAACATCGCAAAAAGGGCCAAAGATGAAAGGACAATTTTTCTTATCGATATTTTCTTAAGCATAAAATCACCTATCTAAAGATATGAAAAAAAGGTCAAAAATATGACCTACAATGAAAGTTCTCCGAGCCTAAGTAACTCAATTACAGCTCCCGCACGACCTTTAACCCCTAACTTCTGCATCGCATTAGATATATGATTTCTAACCGTCTTATCGCTTATCTTCAAAATATCCGCAATCTCATTAGTACCATAATTTTGAATTAATAACTCAAAGATCTCACGTTCTCGCTTAGTTAAAATACCCTTTTTCATACACTCCTCACTTTCCTAAGGCGGGATGGTTTATATTTATTCATATTATTGTATGCACACGCCGCTTATAAGTGAAAGGAAAACTGCCTAAAAAAACTTTCCATCAAAGAAAGTTATTTTTGAAATTTAACGGAAATAGCCATCTGCGTCTCAAACTCCTCTTGAACTGACCTCATTATCTTATTAGCTAACTCCTTATCATGTTTACTGCTGTCGATTACCACCGAAACACTGGTCTCATCAATACTGACAAATGACTTTAAATTAAATTCATTTTTTATTTTATTTTCTATCTGTTCCTCAGTGCCTCTATTCTTATTAAGCTTCTGCATCTTTTCAAAAGCCGCATTTTTCTCTTCCGTCGTCGAATTAGAATCTGTCAAGATTTTTTTAAGCTCTGTAATCTCATCCAGCATCTTTTCCTCTGATTCCACTCTTAGAGCCACTAACTCCGCACTCTCCTCATTTTCCACGCTAGCCGAAACCGTCTCCGCTTGCTTTTCCTCACCATTAGTTGCCATCAAAAGCTCACTTGGCATCGTAATATAATAAACACTAAGTACCAAAATCAAACTAAATAAAGTTAAAAACCATAAGCTTCTTTTATTAATCATTATTATCCCTCCTAGTCCATTTCTATTTAATTATATTAAGGGATAATTTTTTTATTACTCTTTTTTCAAAACTTCAAGCTCTCCATCAGTATATAAAGCTCTAAATTGATTATTTTCAATATTAAGAGCCGTAACTCCGCCATTTAAAACCGTAATTGTCCCGCTTCCATCTTCTATCTCACCTGTAAAATCAAGCTTTAAATCAGCTCCATTGTCACATAAAGAGCACACCAAACTATTTTCATCGTAAACATAAGTAACCTCGCCACCACGCGCATACTCATTGTAATCCATAATAGCAACATTTTCCATCTCTTCCACGCTGCGCGTAAAAGTACTCATCTTAGAATTATTAATCACATCAAAAATAACTGGCGTCGTTATAAGAGCAACAATCGCTAAAATAGCAATAACTGCCAGTAACTCCACTAAAGTAAAACCATTTCTCTTCATATGCTTCCCTACTTTCTATAACAATTATATAACATTTAGGCAAAAAGAAAAAGACCAAACAATTAAACTTTTAAAAACTTAACCGTCTCGTCTATAACATACTTACTAAACTCGTCATAAAAACAGTGTGTAGCCTTTTCAATTATTTTCACTTCAACATTTTTACTCATAAGCTCTACTGATTGCTTATAAGGTACCACTAAATCATAAGTCCCGTGAAATATTTTAACCGGGTTTTTATAATTTCTCAAAACCTTTTTCGCATCATATCTCAAAGCATCGTCAAACACATTCATATTAAAACGCACACCTGTCGTTCCAAAAGTAGCATACCCTTTCTCTTTTATCTGTTTTAAAGCCTCAGCACCTAAAAAATCTTTACAAAAATGATTTTGCGGGTTAATTACATTGTTTCTCGCATCTATCAGTGGGCTCCACAAAACCAATTTATCCACTTTAACACATGTCGTCAGCATAACCGCTAATCCGCCACCATAAGACGCACCGACAATTCCAATCTTCTTATGAGGATATTTTTTAAGTAATGTCAAAGCCTCTTCCATCGCAAACGCCATCTTTAAATCTTCCGTATGCCCCGAAGACTTTCCATGACCTAAATAATCAAACCTAATTGTATCAATATTACTTTCAAGCAATTTTGAACATAAACTGTCAAAATTACCCTTCTCGTGCATATCAGAGCCAAAACCATGTAATAACAAAACTAAATAATCATTATTTTCATGCCTATACTCATAATAAATCTTCTTACCTTTTAAATTAATAAAACTTTTTATAATCATATAACATCCTCTTTACGAATTGGGTTTAAAACCAAATGAATTATTATAACCAAAAACATAAACACAAAAGCTACCATAAAACTCGTCACAATATCCTTATTAAATAACCCACTAATATAATTAATCACATAAGGTGATAAAAAACATCCAAGTTGGCCCGCACCATTAAATATAGCTATCGCCAAAGCACTTTTATCTTCACTTACCATATTAGCTGAAAAAGTTATCCCAGCTGGATTGCGCGTCGCAAAAGCATATCCGAGTAAAGCCGAACCTACAAATATTAATATTATCTGTTTAGTCGCTATTAATAAAAAGCCAAAAGAAGCAAGTAAACAAGCTAAAGTTAAAGTATTCGTTTTAGCAACTTTCACAAACCTATTTAATAAAAGCCCCGCCACCATACCAATCAAAGTATATATTGCTGCAGCCAAACCACTCGTATCAGATTTATACCCTAACTGTTCTAAAAGCAGCGCAATATTTGTATTAAACACATTAATACTTATAAAAAATAATACCGAAATAAAACCTAATAAATATATGCGTGAAGGAAGTTTCTCCTTACTTTTTTCTTCTTTTGCTTGCAGTCTATCATTTGGAAGTAAATAAATATCTAAAACAATAACCACTAAAGCCATCAAAAAACATAAATAAGAATATGGCCAATTTATATTAGCTAAAAGACCGCTAAAATAAGAAAATAAAGCCCCACCAATACTCACAAAAATAGATTGATATCCCATCACTTTCATCTTTTCCGCGCCATCAAAATAATAAGCAATCATCGCTGAACTAATCACATTAATAAGTCCAATACCTAAGCCAAGTAATATACTTGATAAATATATTTGCCAAATTGCCCTGTGAAACACATATGTCAAAGCTCCACCAAAACTAATCAGCACAAGCCCAATAATGCCGACCATCTTCATACTCATCTTTTTAGATAAAGGATCGCAGGCAAACATTGTAACCACTGAAAATAAAGGTATCAATGTCACTATCATTTGAACCTCTTCCAAAGAAGACGCCGGAAAACTATTATAAATATTTGCCACTATAGGCGTTAAAGCCATGTATGAAAGCAAAAACATACTAAGAGCCATAATCGCAATTAATTTATTTCTTTTTTCTTTCATCTTGTCAAAATAAAAAGCCTTTCAGCCTTTTATTTATCCCTTCTTGTATATTTTACCGATTTTTCATAGTGTCTTAAAGCAAAATATGCTAAAACAGTTGAAATAATTGCTCCTAGTGTCGCAAATATAAGCGTATTTTCCATCTGTGACAAAGTCCTTAAATCAATATCTAAAGCCGTCATAAGAACTCCATATGTAAATAAAAGTCCTAGTATAGCTGCCATTATAATATATGGAATATTTATAACTAAAGCCTTTCCAATTGATAATTTTCTATCAAGTACCTTAGCTGTTCCTTTTAAAACTATTAAACCATTTAATAAAGTTGGAATAGCGCAGCTCATCACACCACCAATAATATTAGGTACTTCGTTTTCTTCATCAACACCCACAATCGTAATTAAAATAAATCCAAGAAGAAAGCCAACAATTAATCCAGGAATTAATTGTTTCAAAATATCTTTTGATTTCATAAATCCTCCCTATATCGACTTAAATACTGGAACTCCAGTATAAATAACCGGCTTTTCTACTCCTAAAAGAACTCGCACTGCACCCGCTGCCAAAGCCTCTAATTCAAATTCACCTGGCATTGCCACTATTTTAGCCATTGTTTTCAAATAAGACTTAATCTTATTTACTACATACTTGTCATTAGCAATACCGCCAGTTAAAATAATCGCTGAACAATTTCCCTTTAAAGAAGCATACATTGCCCCAACTTGTTTAACGATTTGATATATCATAGCGTCCAAAATAACTTTTGCTTTTAAATTACCTTTATCTATCATCTCGTGAACTTCTCTAATATCATTAGTTCCAAGATGCGCCATAAGGCCACCATTTTTACCAATAAAAGCCTTAACTTCATCTAAAGTATATTTACCATTTGAACACATTTTTAAAACTGCTTTAGCTGGTAAAAATCCACATCTTGTTGGTGTCATTGGTCCATCACCACCAACAATATCATTACAATCAATCATTTTGCCTTTTTTATGAGCCGCAATACTAATACCACCGCCCAAATGGCATACTATAAGATTCAAATCTTTATAATTCTTTCCTATTTTCTTCGCATATCTTATAGCTATCTCTTTCTGATTTAAAGCATGAATTCTAGATTCCCTATAAACACCAGGAACCCCCGTAATCCTAGCTTCTAAAATAAACTCGTCAACATCAGGTGGGTTAACACAAAATGCCGGTTTATTATACCTATCACCTAAATTTTTAGCAATCACAATTCCTAAAGCCGACGGATGTCTAACAATCTTCATCTCCTTAGCTGAACTATACATCAAATCATTGATTAAATATGTTCCACCTTGACATGGTTCAAGCGAACCACCGCGACCAGAAAAAGCATCAATTGTATTTATATCAATATTTTCTTCCTCTAAAGTTTGAATAACTGCCTTTAACCTAAAATCATATTGGTCCTTTATATCCGGAAATGGTTTCAAATCAGCAGCTGTGTGCTCAATCGTCTTCTTAAAAACTACCTTATCATTGTTAAAAAGTCCAACTTTTGTACTTGTACTACCGGGATTAATAGCTAAAACTAAAAACTTATTTTTCATGAGCCTTATCGCCAGCACGCACTACCGAAATAGCAATATTTCCGACCATTTCACTTACTGGCGCTCCTCTTGAACAGTCGCAGCACACCTTTTTAAATCCTTGAAGTAATGGTCCATAAGCATTAGCCTTGCCAAATCTTTGAATTAACTTAACCCCAATATTTCCCGCATTCAAATCTGGAAAAATTAATATATTAGCCTGTCCAGCTACATCACTTTCTCTTTTAACCTTCTTTGCCGCAACCTCTGGCACAATCGCACTATCAAGTTGAAACTCGCCATCGATTTTCAAATCAGGTCTTCTCTCCTGCGCAATCTTAACCGCACTTACTACCTTATCGACAAGCTCACCACTTCCAGAGCCACAGGTTGAATAAGATAAAAATGCACATTTTGGTTCAAAACCCGTTACTGACTTTACGGTATCACAAGCTGCAATTCCAATACTAGCAAGTTCACTAGCCGATGGATTTGTACAAACCGCACAATCACCAACCGCAATAATATTTGAGCCATCCGCAAAGGTATAATCTGGCATTTCCGCAATTCCAATACTTGATATTGTATCCAAATTATCCTCAAGCCCAATTATTGTCTGCGCTGCATAAATCATCTCGCCAGTACTACTATTAATACCTGCAAAAGTCACATCAACATCGCCAATAGCTTCCATCATTAAAGCAAAAATTAACGGGTCACTCATCCTTCTTCTTAAAGACTTTTCACCATAAATAATATTAGGTAATTTCAAATATCTTTGTAAAACATCATTACTATATGTTTCATCTAAATTATCAATATACTTAAATTTAGAATCATCAATTTTATTTTCCTTAGCTATTTTTTTAACTTCTTCTAAATTTCCAACCACGACCACTTCAGCATAACCTTCGCTTGAAACCTCCATCATTGCCTCAAGCATTTTTAAATCATTAGCTTCGGGAAAGGCCACCTTTTTAGGGTTAGCCTTTGCCTCTGCATATATTCTATCCATCAGTGTCATATTATCTGTAAATATAATCTCCATCTTCATAACGTGGTGGAATTTCAGGTACTAATAGATATGAGTCATATTTTCCGCCTGTATGGATAACATGCTCACCTTTATTATCTGGGAACCAAACTAATGGTTCAAACCATTCGTCTCTAATATATCTTCCAGCAATTTGAACACGTAATTTTTGACCTTTATGCCAAAATCTACTTAATGGCCAAATCTCAATATCGACAGGAACAATCTCACCTGGTTTTAATTTTTCAGTTCTATCATGGGTATGAACTGGTTGATATTCCGTAGACTTTTCTTCGTCTAAATGACGTGCTGAAACTCTAAGTTTACCCCAAGCTCCAGGATGCCTTTCAGTACCAAAAATTGTCACCGGAAGTTCTTCATCCTTAGTAGATAATTTTTTAATTGTAATAAATAAATCCATATCGTCATGACCTCTAGCTTCAACCCACATACGTAATTTCATATATCCAGTAAGTTCTGTATCTTTTCTAAAGGTATAATCAAATGTAGTTAAACCAGTCGCTCCATCATAACTTACCTCTGCCTCATTTTTAACAGGTGCATCACCTAATTTTCCAGTTGCCGCATTTAAGTATAATTTCTTATATTGCGTTCTCGCAAGTGGGAATTCCTCTTCTGGTCTACCTGTCTGATATGGGTATTCAAAAGCATCCATAACTTCCATACGAATTTTTGGAGTTAATTCCCATCCATTATAAATTCCTTTTAAATAACGGTCAAAGAATAATTTTAAATCTTGTAACCATTTAGGATTATAAGTATCTGGCCACTCAAACACCTGATGACATCTCATCCATTTTTTTCTTGATTTAATTTTATTAAAGCCTTCCCAAGCTCCTCTTAAATGGAAATGATTCCAGTTACATGTCGCATAAGTTGGAACTGTAATTTTCTCAAAATGTGGAATTTTATCTTGCCAATAAGGACTTGTTACATATGGTTCTTTTTTAGCCATTGCTAAAGTATTATCAATATAACCTTTACCTTGTGCAGCTACTACTATAGAACCACCAAATAATCCAGGAATTCCACCTTCCATTAAACTTTCTCTGTATTGGTCACCAGTTGCTTCCCAAGGCGCAATACATGTTAAATGTGGTGGGTTTTCAGCCGCAATTCTCCACTGACTCATAGCAACACCTGAATTACCAAATAAACCAACTTTACCAGAGCACCATTTTTGTTTAGCTGCCCACTCTATAAAGTCATAACCATCTCTACCTTCTTGCGTACCAAATTGTTGTTGGTCACCCTCTGAATTTCCAATACCTCTTGGATCTACGTTCGCAACCGCATATCCTTGATAACACCAGAACATCGGATCAGATGATTCAAATTTACAAACCTTAGAAACAGCCCCTGTTGGAACTCCCATTGGTCTAAATATCTGCACAGGTTGATGCCAAGGTTGTTTTCCGAAAAATGACCAACTAATAATAAGTGGAACCGGATTTTCCATCGCTTCTTTTGGCATATAAATATCCGCATATATAGTTGCACCATCACGCATTTTTACCGGTTGGTCCTGTAAACACAATATCTTTTCCTCATCATCGACAAAGTACTGTGTTGTATTTACTGGTACCTCAATACAATAATTAGCCATCTCTTCACGTGGTAACTTCATATATTCCTCTTTTGGAATAGGTTGCGTTAACTTTGAAAAAATAACATCACAAGAACTTCCATCTGGATACGTTACCTTTACTATTTTTTCTTCCCTTTTTGGCAACTCTTTTGGAAGTGCCATATTATTTTCTTCGTTCATATAACCCCTTCTTTCTTTTATTCTACCATTTTTGCAATCTCGTCAGCTGCCTGTCCAATTGTTTCTGCGTGCATTAACTCTGTATATTTAATATAACAGTCATACTCTTCCTCAAATTCAGAAATAATACCAGCAAGTTCAAGACTTTTTAAATTCAAATCTTTTTTAATGTTAGTATTTTCTGATAAAGTTGATGGATCAACACGCATCGCCTTAGCTGTTTTTTCAATCAGTTTTTTTAAAATTTCTTCACGCATAGTCTTTCTCCTTTCTCTAATTGTGTGGTATACTTTGATTGGTGATAAATTATGATTAAAGGAATTGGCTGCGATATTTTATCTATCAAAAGAATTCAAAACATCGTCGAAACAACTCCTGCCTTCTTAAAAAGATGCTTTAGTAAACATGAACTAGAAAGATATCATAAACAAAATGACATAACTTATCTAGCCTCTCGTTTTGCCGCTAAAGAAGCCATTGTCAAAGCCCTTTCAAAATATGACCACGACCTAAATACAATTGAGATACTAAATGATGAAGATGGTAAACCTTACGTTGTTATTCAAAATCAAATTAACCATCAAATATTTGTTTCAATTTCCTATGAAACAAATTATGTAATAGCCTACGCAGTATTATCTAGTATCTTATAATAAGTATAACCTATTTTTATGATTTCTTCAATTTTATTTAAAAAAATAAGCATAAAAAAATGAACTACTCTGTCAAGTAGCTCATCTTTTTTTGTGGTAAATCACCTATCAGTATACTGACAGATATAATAATAGATGTTATCAAGGCCCACATGTACGTACATTGCTTAACGCTTGATAAATGATAGAAAAGTGAACCAAATAATTATAAAATAGTAATAATTATTGGTAATGCATCGTAAATTACTAAAAATTTACTGAAAAATAATTATTAATAAGTATACACAGATTAACAATTATTAGTGCGTTATGACTATCTCATTAAGCAATTACAATATAACATAAATTTAACAAAATTACAACACTATTTCAAAAAAAATTTTATCAACGTAGATTTTTATTTGAAATTCCGTTTTATGGCAAAAAACTGAAATAAGTCTGATAGTAGTATAATATACATGTTTCTTTGCCAAAAGTTGTGTTAAACTTTATGACTGATTAATGATATTCAGCATAAGCAATATTTAAATCAATAGGCATATCAATAGAAAAAAGATGATTTGATTTAATATAATTGTTATCAAGTACAATATTACAATATGACTCAGTTTTAAGTTTACTTAAATTGAATCTTTTTTTCATAATGAATATATAAGTGAACCAGTTTAAATATTCTTGCAAGTGTCTTGTAGAAACACCTCTAAACTTACTAAGCCAAGTTTCTAATTGGGAGTGAACTCCATTAATTTCAGCTATGTTAATTCTACCATTACTATGAAAGCCAGATGGAACAGTTTGTAATTTAAGATTATGATTTTTACAAAATTCTTGATATGCACTTGCACTATCAGCATTTATAGATTTTGCATTATTTAATTTATACCCTAAACTATCTTCTAACATTTGTGTCGTACATCTTCCAAGTCCAGTAATTTTTAATAATAAATTATCATTTTCATCGATGCTTGATACCACACAAATTTTATGATGACTAATACCTTTATAAGGTGATGATGTTGAAGTTCGTTTCTTAGAATATCTTGGCATATTATTTGGCTTAGTTCCCTTTAAATTAATAGAAAAATACTTTTCATCAGATTGAATTTCGCCAGATAATTTAATGTTGTTTATAAAGTTTTCAAGAGCAAGTAAAACCTTATGTCTGATTCTAAATGAAGTTAATAATGAAATATTATTTTCCTCAGCTATTCTTCTTAAACTAAAACCATCTAATAAATTATCAATAATATTACTCCATATTTCAAATGGAAGTTTACTATGATAGATTATTGTATTTGTAGTTTCAGAAATGGTAAATCCACAACTAGAACAAATATATTTTTGAACTCCGTTTTTTGTTTTTCCATTTTTATTAAATTTACATCCACATTTTTTACAATGTAATTCATCGTGTCTATGAGAAGAAATTACTTTAGAGTTTGAGTTTTTTTCAGAGCAAAGTTTAGTTAAATTTTCTAACAAATAATTTTTAAATTCAATAATTGATACAGGATCTAAATCTTTAATTAATACTTTTATATTCATACTACAAAAAATATCCTTAATCAGCTAGTCCAAATCAGAATTTTCATCGCCAAACAAAAATGTAGATAGACTAGCTGATTAAGGATACTCCTTTCTACATTTTGTTTGGCATAACCATTATATCACACTTTTTGTATTATCAGTCATAAAGTTTAACACAACTTTCTGATAAAGAAATTATAAATTTTTTTAATGGTATTGATTTACTTAACAATGATATAAGGAAAAAAGATTTAAAACTTATATTTGAAATTTTATATTGTACAGGGCTTAGAATTTCTGAGTGTTTAAACATTAAGATTGATAATATTGATTTTAATAATAATTCGATAAAAATTGTTGATACAAAAAACAATTTGGATAGACTAATTGTTATTAGTGACAACTTAATGAATAAAATTATAAAGCAAAAAAGTAATTCTAAGTATCTATTTATAAATCCTTATACTAATAAACCATATACTCCAAATATTATAAGTGTACAGTTTTTGAAAATTTTATTTAAAGCCAAAATAAAAAAACATGATAACGGTCCAACAATACATAGTTTCCGCCATACATTTGCTGTCAAAAGTTTTATAAAAGCTATTAATGAAAAAAGAAATTTAAATGAGTTTTTACCTTATTTAAGTACATATCTAGGTCACAAATCATTAGAAGCAACCGAAAAATATTTAAGATTAATTCCTAGTGAATTATCACAAATAAGAAGTCAAGTTGAAATGAATGGTATTATTCCTGATATTAAAGAGGATAATGAATATGAAAAATAACTTTCCTGTTTTATTAAATAGTTTTTTTAAAGCTTTAGAAAATGAATTTAATTATAGTAATAATACAATAATTTCTTATAAATATACTTTTAAATTATTTGTTAAATTTTTAATAAACGAAAAACAAATTCCTCTTAGAAATATATCTTTTGAAAAAATAACTAAAGATGTAGTTCGAGAATTTTTAGATAATATAGAAATAACTAGTAGTATTAATACTAGAAATCAAAGACTTGGGGCAATCAAATCATTTTATAGATATACTTCTACAGAAAACATTGACAATATTTTTAACTGCGAACAAATTTTATCAATTAGAAGTAAAAAATGCACTAAAAAAAGTATTGATTACTTAACGATTCAAGAGACAAAAGAATATTTCGATGTTATAGAATTAAAATGTCTTAAAGATTTGAGAAACTTAGCTTTATTAACTTTACTTTATGATACTGCAGCTAGAGCTAGTGAGCTTTTAAATATTAAAGTTGATGATTTAATATTAGATAATAAACCAAGAGTTACTTTATATGGTAAAGGTAAAAAAATAAGACGTGTACCTATAACTGATAATACTAAAAAAATTATTATAAGATATATTAATGAATTTAAAATAGAAAGATTTTCATATTTGTTTTCAAATAATAAAGGTGAAAAATATACAACTAAAATGTTAGAACATGTAATTAAAAAATATTGTAAAAAATCAAATACCAATAAAAATATTCATCCGCATTCATTTAGACATTCTAAAGCTATGCATTTATTAGAAGCTGGAGTTAATTTGATTTATATTAGAGATTTGTTAGGACATAGTTCAATTAAAACTACTGAAATATATGCAAGAACAAATGAGGAATTGTTACGTAAAAATATACTTGTAGCTAGTAATATTGAAATTAATAAAGAAATTCCAAAGTGGCAAAAAGATGAAGAATTATTAAAATCTTTGTTAGATTTATAGAATATTATTAGACAATTTCAAAGCAAAAAAGATAATGATTTCAATATTTCATTATCTTTTTGTCGTATAATATTTTTTGTCATATAACGTGTTTTATTAGACATGTCTAATAAAACACGTTGTTAGAGTTGCCAGAATTAGGCGACAAGGTAACAGACCCAAACATATTAGTATTGTCCCATATATTGCCGAAAAATAAATTTTTCGGCCATAGCGAGGCATTCGCCCCGCTACCAAACTCCTATAGGAGTTTGCGAAATTGTTCTATCTACTGTTTTATACTTAACTCAAAATATATGGATCTGACTCTGTTCCTATTCCTCCCGTGATTTGGACTTCAGAAGAAAGAGTTATGGCAGGCCTAACCGTAATGAACGCATTGACCGCATAGTAGTAGTACACGCCGCCATAGTCAATCACGCTGAACACGTTGTAAGAGTGGCCAGAATAAGGCGACAAGGTCCACCAATTATCATATATATACATCCAATCTGAATTTTTACATGTAATATCATTATCATTATTTAAACTTAATGTTCCACACCGCTCTTTATTTGAATTGGCTCTTAAATATTCACTTAAAGTCGGTAAGGCTACTTTTACTTTTGATGTCACTGCTTTTTCATCACTTATTTGATCTTGCATATCATTATTACGACTAGTTACTGCACCTGCATAATATGTTCCCTCTACTATTTGACCTTGGGCAGTAGAAGTTAAACTGTTATAATAATCTCCATTCAAATATGTATTAAGTGTAGCGGGGCGATTCCAATTATTGGAATTTGATCTGTCCCATTCTATATCTCCTATACTGTCATCTTTCATTATTTTTATCGTTCCATCTGAATTTATTGATATTATTCGCCAGCCGGCTTTTTCATTATTAAATGTTACATAATTATTGGGATTGGCTCCTTTATATGTATATTTCCCTTCTTCATATTCATCTTCATATAAACCATCTCCTGATGTTACTATATCAGTATTATCTAATATTGTGTCGCCTGCTTTAGGTGGAAAGCAGACTCCATATAGTTCGTCTATGGCTCCCTGTACATTTGTGGATGTAAGACCACTTTCTGTATTATCGTACGTTACATCATTAGAAGGAAAATATGTTTCTGCATAAACTATTACCAC
>CALVVS010000019.1 GCA_944363925.1 uncultured Bacilli bacterium
AGTATAAGCAAATATATATGTCTTTTAAAGACATCGCACAAAAAGATACCCCGTAGCTTGCTGCGGGGAGTTTCATTATCTTGCACTTATTATTATATTTGGTAACATTATAATAAAGAATCGGTTTTTTTTCAAAGAAAAAGAAATATTACATTAACAATATAATATTTCTAACTATTCATTAAGCCCTTCACATAAGCACTAACTAATGCTTGCTTCTCTTTAGATAAAGAAGTTATATTTTGAAATAAAAGCATTAGTTCTTCGTTTGTGTGAAGTTTTTCTATATCATCAATTTTCATTGGATTATCAGTTCTACCGAGTAAATAATCAGAATTGCATTTTAAAAATTCACTCATACTTATTAATGAAGTTATACTAGGTAATTTTTGACCGGTTATATAAGCATTAATAGTAGATTCACTAACTTTAGATCCCATTGCTACTTTAGTAGTGGTGTAGCCCCTACTTTTTATGATTTTTCTTAAATTATCCATTGAAATTGAATTTTTAATTTTTTCGTAATTATCTCTATCATTTATAACCATATCCATCACCTAAAATAATTTTAACAACTATAAGGTTTAAAAAGTTACACTCTAGGCAGTTGTAAAAATACCTAGAGTATGGTATATTTATACTAGAAGAACAGACTAGAAGTGTAGTGTGAGGGAGTTTATTATGAATGTATTAAAAAAGACTATCAGCTCTTGTAAAGGTTCAGCTTGTCTGTTAGAGCCGAAAGATGTATTAAATGAAAATTATGGTTATGATTTAAAAACTATAATTAATCATATTACTTTTATTTTTGGTGAATATAAAGATGGTAAAAAATCAGTATTAATAAATTTGGTTAAGTTACTATGTAAAAAACATAAAACTTTATACATAGGAAGTAAAACTAATTTAGATATAATTAAGTCTACAAACATTGTTTATATAGATATAGAAAATATTGAGCTTAAAGATATAACAAAAAGGATTAATGAAACTAGTAGTAAAGTATTAGTAATAGATGATTTTAACCTTTTGCTTAATAATAACTATGCAAAATTATTTGACTTACTATATCACATCAATAAGCAAGGTATAACTATAATAGTAAATTCAGAATTAAGTTTTATGGATGAAATAATAATGTATGTAGAAAATTTAGGTGGGATGGTGATTACATAAGGAGTGTGTTTTAAATGACAAATAAAATAACCGCCATTACAAGCCGGCAAGCAGTAATGGAAGGTTATATACCTGCTTTAGATAATATTATAAATAATTTTACAGTGGTATATAATGACCCAGATCATGGATTAATTAGGTTACTATTAAAATTAATCAATGAACTTGGCAAACAAAATAAAGTAATGTTTATATCATTATTAAATAAAAATGATGAAATAATTAAACGTTCACAAGGTTATTCTGATATAAATTTAACATTAGATAATGTTTATATTATGGATAATCCAAAAATCAACACAGAAGAGATTATTAGTGCTCTCAAAGATAAAGAAATTAAAGTATTAGTAATTGATTCGTTTGATTTATTAGATGAAAATGAAACAGATAAAAAAGCAGTGCTTGAATCATTATATAATTTAAAAAATAAAGGCATTACGGTTATCACAGGAATAGTGCTTAACAAAACCAGCAAAGATTTAATAAATTATATTAAAGATTTGGGTAATGTAATTATGATTGAAGGAGTATATAAAAATGAAATTATATGAAAATAAGTTTTTTAACAAGGGAATATTTATTTTTGTTATGATATTATTTATGACAACAGGTTGTGAGAAGGATGATCAATATTATATTGATCTAACAATAGAAGAACATAATCTTAAAAATCAACCTGAATTGAATTGTTATGTGGATGAGCGTACTGCTGAAGAAGTTGAAGTTATTTGTCATTATAAACGTTCCAAGCAAGTATGCGGTCCTAGATATGATCCTTGGTTGAGTACTCATTCAAGTTATGGATGTGATACTGTATGGGAAAGTGCTACTACATCAGAAAAGTATAAAGTAGATTAAAAACAATTAAGTCAATTACATGTTATAAAAACATGTGTGGGAAAATTATAAAGAGGTAAATATATGAAAAAGATAAATAAGAAAATAATATTTATAGTTATTACAGTAGCATTAGTCATAGCACTAGCACTATTCATAACATTGAATATATTTAATAAAAATAAAGAAGAAACACCAGTTGTTAATCAGTATAATGCTTATATCAATATTGATGCGTTAGTTAAATTGTCGTTTTCTGTATCTTGTAAGGAAGATAAATGCGATAATCCAGTAGTAGATGATTATGTTTTAGTAAACGACAAGGCGAAAGATATTTTTAATGAAATAGATGTAAAAAATAAAGAGTTATCTGATGTTTTATCACTATTAGTCGATATAGCTAAAGATAAAAATGTTTCTTTTGAGAAAATAGATTATTATACTGATTGGAACAATAAAAAATATTGGAAAGATAATGAATATTTTGATATTCTCAACATTGTAATAACTAGTAAAAAAGATTTAGATAAATATGTTAAAGAGCATGTAAAAAATAAATATGAAGTATCGTTTGATAGTGATGGTGGTAGTGCAGTTTCCGCTCAAACAGTAGAAGAAGGATCTAAAGTTTCTGTTCCTCCTACTCCTACTAAAGATGGTTATAAATTTATAGAGTGGCAATTAGATGGTAAAGTTTATGATTTTAATTTATTAGTTACTAAAAATCTTGTATTAAAAGCAAAATGGGAACAGGTTGCAGAGGAAAATAATTCAAGTTCACAAAATGTTCAGCCTTCAAAAGGTCAATCATCTAATAATAGTCATTCTACTAACACGCCATCACAAAATAATAATCAATCGCAAAATACTAAACCACCTGTAACTACTACTAAATATAACTATGTTGGTAGATATATTTCTCTTAGATTTGATTCTACATTAGACCCAGAACATTATATGTTATTAAATGCTGATGGTACTTATTTTATAAATGGTACCAATTATGGACCAGCAAGTGGTATTTATAAAATTTCTACATGTTCAAATCCAGCTTCTTGTGATGTCTTGGTGAAGTTTATTACGATATGTGAAAAAGATGGTAGTGGTTGTGATTCTCATACTTTTTCGTTTAAAATAGAAAATGGGAAGTATATTATATCACATCCTACAGCAGGACATCCAGATGGGTCAATGTCATATGCTGATTTTGTAAAACAATAAGTGGTAGGAAGTGAGATAGTTTATGAAAAAAGTAAATAAGAAAATAGCATTTATAATTATTGCAGTAATATTAGTTATAGCCCTAGCAGTATTTATAATATTAGGCATAGTTAATAAAAATAAAGAAGAAGGTAAAAAAGAAACCACTAGCGAATCAAAAGTCTTTCAAGATTATAATGTTGGAGATGGTTTATTATCAGTAGATGATAAAAATTCGAATTTAAGTGAAAGACAAAAAATTGTATTACAATACTTTGATGATAATTATTTATCAATTGAGGATTATTCTTATTTCAAACGATATCCAGATATTTTTAAGCAAACTAAAGTTTCTTTCGAAGCAGCAGTAGAAAAAGTGTTAAAGTCTAATGATAAGGAATTTGAAGTTTTAGCACAAGTTATGTCTGGAGCTTCCGCTAGTCAATCATACGTTATTATAAAAGGCGATCAAACAGAAAGACGTTTAATGGAAGGCGAATGTATTAAAGTTCAAGGTAGGTTTATAAATAACGAAGATATGACTATTGATGGAGTTAGTTATAATTTACCAGTAATAGAATATCATAATAATATCTTTTGTAATGTTTATGATGCATATGGTCAACTAATGCCTGAGGCGTGTGGTTGTACTGATGTTGCAATGTACGATGAAGAATTTGCCAAGGAAGTTGCCGAAGCTATATTTGGTGATAGTGTAAGCGTAAGAATGGGAACGGAAGATGATTTAATATTAGGTATTCATGCTTGGAGTGATGTTTTTGTAGTAGCTACATTAGAAAATCAAAGTAATGCTAATTTTAAAGCTTTTGAAATATATACTAGTTTCCCATATATTAGAGATGTTAATTCTACGGAAAAAGTCATAAGGTATTTTAATTATACTTCTGACTTTAATCACTATTTAATTTCTGTTCAAGATACCGACTTTAAAACCTTTACTTTCGAATATTATGATAAAGACTTAAATAAAATTTGGAGTCGTGAGTTTGAAGGAACAGAAACAGCTATATATGATAATACTGATAATTATATTTATTCGGTAGTAAACAATGAATTACATATATTAGATATGAAAACTAGTAAAGATGTAGTAGAACCTATTGCCGCAGCTAACAAAGTAAAAATCAACAAATTAAAAGATGGTATATTTCTCGGTGGTGAAGATAGTTTTGATACATTTATGCTAGTGGGTTTAGATGGAGAAGTTAAATGGAAAACTAATTATGGAAAAAGCATTTATCATATTGGCAGTATTCAATTAATAGATGATGAGCTTGTTGTAGAAGTATATCAGGAGGATCCAGAAGAACCACAACAGTTATTTACAGAATATGTAAGGTTATCCGCTAAAGATGGATCAATCATTAGTCAAACAGAACTGTATTAAGGTAAAACAGTTCTTTTCTTTTGGTCAAAAGTATTGTTTGCTTATATCATATCTCTAAAGCATATTATAGCTCTTACAATGGGGTTATATTTGTTAATATGTTGTTATATTGTTTAAGCTATAGGTTAAGTTGTTGTTAAAGGAATAAAAAATTTGTTACACTATGTTCTTTTTTGATTAAGGTGTTGTATTTTATATAAATATGGTCTAATATTACAGGTCAATTAAGGGTGTTCAATAAATCATTTGTTTAATTGGGCAGTGTTATTTATATAAAATTACTTATGAAAAATCACTAAAATACATGATTATTGTTCAATTAATGTTTATGGATGTCTTATTGGGCACTTGGATTTAGAAAGGACACATATATATGAATGATACAAATGAAGTTTATGGTATTGCCAGATGTTCTACTAATAAGCAAGATGTGGAATATGAAGTAAATGAGTTAATAAAAAAAGGAGTACCTAGAGAAAACATTTTTATAGAGTATATTACAGGTAAAGCCGATTTAGATAAGCGAATAGAATTAAATAAGTTATTTAAGATAGTTAAACCTGGAATATCAAAAATAGTAGCAACCGACATCACTAGAATAGCTAGAAATCCTAAAACCTTTTATGAAATAATGGAGTTTATAGAGAAAAACAAATTATGTTTACAAGTTGGTACTTTAGTATGCGATTGTAGAAATGAAGAATTGGATATTATGACTAGTACAATGTTACAAGTTTTAGCTATATTTGCTTCTTTTGATTTGAAAATGAAAAAGTTTCAGATAAGGTTAGGATTACAAAACGCAGTTGATAAAGGTGTTCAGTTAGGAAGAAAACCAGTAACTAAAAAAACATTAGATAACGATCCAATGTTTTTAAAGTACTATGCACAGTATAAAGCAGGACAAATAAACTTATCAGAAATGGCACGGTTATGGGGAAAATGCCGTAACACATGCTATAACAATATTAAAGTTTATGAGGGTAGAAAATAGAAGTTATTTTAAACCGTACTAGTTGAAAAATGCACAAATTATGCTATAATAATTTACTATGTTAAAACTTTTAAAAGAAATGCAAAAACAAGGGATATTTAAAATGGAACCTGATGATAATGATTTAGATGGTATCATTAGGAATGCTATTTGTAATGATGAAGTAGAAATACATCTTACAGAAATACAGGAATATATTAGAAGATTAAATATGGAGTTATCATCAAAATATAGTGTACCAGTAGCTGATAGTATAAGTGATTTTTATGATAAGTTCAATTACGAATTATTTGATCTACCTTTTACGAAAGAAACAATAGATGGAGGTAAGGTTTATAAGAAAAATATTACTTTTGGCAAGGCTGGTATAGGTCAACTCGGATTAAGCAGTCAAGGTGATATCAAATTTAGGTTAGATGAAAGAAAACTTTTGAAGTTGGCAAACCATCATTATATTAAACTAAAAATGAATGAGTTTTATGATGATAAGTATTTTTATATTCCACTAGAACATTTAAAAGCAATGTATTCTATTGCTAATAATAAAGTTTTAAAAGATAGCATTATCGAAGTATGTAAGCGAATTAATGACAAACAAGTTTATTGGGCTTTAAATAACACTAAATATCGAAAATTAAAGAAAAATAAACTAGATACTGGGAAGAAAGTACCTTTATTAGATATTACTATTGTATATTTACCTAAAAAGCATCAAAAAGGCATAAATGGCTTTAGTTATGAGATTAAGGGTTTGTTATGTAAAGTAACTAGTTTTATGAAGATGCGTTATCAAATAAAGCAGATAGCTAATATGTTCCCTGTTACTTGTTTAAAAAGTAATTATTTAGAGTATGTTATAACAGATAAAATTATTTATCAGTTAAATATATTACATGCTAATAACCAACACCATGAGAAAAGAGTATCTAGGGTCAAACCTTTTAGTGTTAATACAAGAAAATCAATTGAACAGAAAATAAAATCAGAATATGATAAAAACTTGGGGGATTTAGCAAGGGAAATATATTTATATAAAAATAATACCCAGCATGCAAGTAATTATTTATACCAGATACTAAATACACCTAATTCGAAAAGACAGATATTAGAGTTTTTAGAAGCTGTAAAAAATTCAACAGAAGCTATAACAATGATTGTACCGACGCATAGGCCTAGTTTTGTTGTTAGAAATAGAGAAGTTTTCTTTGACGGTAAAAATGGTAAAAAAAATATTGAGGATATTTATCAGGAAATATTTAAGATTATAGATAAAAATGAAACAAGGGGGAGGTTTCAAAATATATTACGAGACGGTGAGGTAAAATTACGAATTGGTATAGTTGTATAAAATGTATATTTTTGTTCTAACTATGTAAAATTATGTTTTAAAAATGTATTTTAATGTTTTTGAGTGTGTTAAAAGTCAAGTAATACTTGGCTTTTTTTTGCTTATATATTTATATATACAACTTACAAATAGAAGTTCGAAAAACATTAGTTTTTCTCTCATTAATAGTGTAAGGATACTTCCTATTCGAAGTTCTATTTGTGAGTTGTTATGTATCTTCTGGGAAGAATTCTTGCGATTTTTTGGGAAAAGGAGGATATAAATATGTATTACAAAAAATCAAAAGCAGAACTTGAAATTTGTGATTTGGGGTATATGTTAAATAATAATGAAACAGACATTAGTAAACAAAATATTTTAGAAGAATATACCAATAATTTATCTAAAAAATCTAATACAACAACTCACATTATTTCTACTAATATTGTAGAACTGGATAAAATGTTAGGAGGTGGTATGCGTCCAGGAATTTATGTAATTGGTGCTAATCCAGGTTTAGGTAAAACTAGTTTGACGTTACATTTAATGTTGGAATTTGCTTTGCAAAAACAGCATGTGGCATTTTTTAATTTAGAAATGTCAGTAATGCAAATAATCACAAAATTATTGTCAAATTTATCTTATAGATTAAGTTTGAAAGATGCAGATTTTCCAAAATTCACAATTAACGAATTATCTACATTAAAAGAACTTAAAAAAAAGAATGCTGATGAATACTTTAAAAAACTGCTTTCAAAATATATTAATGAAATTAACCCTTATGTTAATATCATTAGTAAAAGTGAAGATGTCGATTTAAAGAATGTTGAAGGTGAAAGCTCTAATTATGTAGAAAAAATTGGTATAGCAATAAAAAATTATCAACAATGGCATAAAATTTCACCAGTGATAATAGTTGACTTTTTACAGCTATTAGAAACCAAAGAAACAAAAAAATTTGATAAAGAATTGGATAAGCGTAAAGAAATGGATATTATTATAGACAAATTAAAAAAATATAGTAATATTTATCAAGTATCAATAATTTTAATTAGTTCTTTATCAAGGAGATCTTATACAAAGACTGAAAATGAAGAAGAGAATTTTGAGTATGATTTGGCTATATTTAAAGAAACTGGAAGTATAGAATATACTGCAGATTTTATTGCTTTGTTAACGCAAAGTACTTCTGATTTTAGCTTTGCCGATGAGGAATCAAAGTTGATCAATATTAATATATTGAAAAGTCGTTATAGTCCTTATGTTGGTAATAAAGTAACTATGAAATTTCTACCAGAATATTCTTATTTTGAAATGTCCGATGAAAACTAATTAAGAGGGTTGTATCACAATTTTAGTTGTGGTAATCATATTAGTTAGTTATTCGGTGTTATATTTCTAACTACAAACATAAATTGAAACAGGAGGAATATTATGGATAAAGAAAAAATTACTTTATCAGAAGAATTACAGTCAAAAATAATTGAATTCTTTATGAGAACATCTATTCCCAGAATGATTAACAATTAAGTTGGTGCTATTATGATAGATAATAAATCAGTGAGAGCCGCATTATATATAAGAGTATCTACTGAACGACAAGCACAAGAAGGATATTCTGTTGCCGCTCAAAAAACCAATTTAACTAATTTTGTTAATAATCAGGGTTGGTCAATCTGTGGAATATATGCCGATGAAGGAATTTCTGGGAAGAATATAGAAGGTAGACCCGATGTACAACGGTTAATACGGGACATTAAAAATAAACAAGTAGATGTAGTTGTTCTTTATAAATTTGATAGATTAACTCGTGATATGTCAGATACAGAAGAAATTATCAAATTAATTCAAAATTATGGAATAGAAGTCTATACTATTTCAGGCGGAACAATAGATGTAACAACAGCTACTGGTAGATTTATGATTCGTATAAATGGTGCTATTGCTCAATTAGAAAGAGAACAAACGATAGAACGTATTAAAGTAGCATTTGCTGAAAAAGTCCGCGAAGGTAAATCTTTATGTAGTGGAGTTATAACTTATGGCTATGATAGACCCAAACATCAGGAAATACAAACTATTAATGAGCAAGAAGCAAAAGTAGTTAAGAGAATATTTAAAATGTATACGCTTGAAAATAAGACTTTTACAGAAATAGCTAAAATCCTTAATGCTGAAGGTGTACCTACTAAAATGAAAGGAAAGGTACGAAAAAAGCCTAATAGTAATGAAACATACACAATTAACTCTTTGTGGATGCCTAAAACGGTTAGATTGATACTTTCAAATATAACTTATATTGGAGGTGTTAGATATGGTGTCCATAAAACAAATGGATTTGAAGTTCTAAATGGATTGCATGAGCCTATTATATCAAAAGAACTTTGGGACAAAACTCAAGAAAAGTTAAGCAATATCAAAAAGGTGCAAAGAACTAATCGTCCTAAAGATGATGTGTATTACTGTGGGACTTTAGTGTGTGGATATTGTGGGCATAAATTCACTACCCAAAGGACTGTGAAGAAACATAAAGATGGATCTACAATAATCCACTATGGTTATCGTTGTGTAAATCGTGAAAAAGGTACATGTATAGCATTAGGAATTAGCCATAAAAAAGTAGAAGCAGCATTTATGGAATATATTGATAATATTGAGGAGCTATCTGGGGTAGATAAGGTTAATCTTCAATTGAATACTGACGAAACAGAAGAAGATATCAAACAATTAAAAAATAGAACACTTAAAATAGAAACCAAGAAAAAGGAAGTAATGCATTTATTTATGGAAGACGAAATATCTTATAATGATATGAAATATATGGTTAGCGAAATAGATGACAAATTAAATGTTCTAAAAGCAGAATTAAAAAAAATAGAAAGTCAATACAAACCAACGAAACCAATGAAAGCTAGCGATATTGCTAGAACAATTAAAGAACACTGGAAATACTTAACTAACCGCGAACGTCTTGAATTTCTGAATCAATTTGTCGAAGAAATTGTTATTATTAATAAAGATAACGATAAAGTTAATGGCAAAGCGGAAATAATAGATGTAAAATGGAATGATTAATAGGAGGTCAAATGACTTCCTATTTTTTTGATAATTTGTTATAATGAAGTTAATTTATATAAGGAATTTAACAGTCATACTAATTAAACCTGCTGGTTCTGATAAGTCATGGGTTACCATGATAGCGCTTTTTTTCTCTTTTTTAATAATTTTATAGACATCATCAGAGACGGCGAGTCTTGTTTGGTAATCTAATGCTGAAAATGGTTCGTCTAAAAATAATATATCTGGTTTAGTGGCTAGGGTTCTAATTAGGGAAACTCTTTGTCTCATGCCACCTGATAGATTATTAGGATAAGCTTTTTTAAAGTCTTTTAGACCGTAAGTGTCTAATAAGTTATTTACATAGTTTATGTTTTCTTTGGTTAATTTATTTTCAAGTTCTAGGCCGATTAAGCAATTTTTATAGATGGTGCGCCAGTCAAATAGATTATCACCTTGCAGCATGTAACCAAATTTTAAGTTTTTATCAATTTCAATTATACCGCTTGAGGCTTTATCTAAACCACAAAGTATTGATAGTATTGTACTTTTTCCACATCCACTAGGTCCAACTATGGCGACAAATTCACCTTTTTTTAAATTAAAAGAAAAATTTTCCACAGCTAAGATTTCATTTTTTTTAGTGTGGTAAGTTTTCTTTAAGTTTTTAACTTTTAAGATATCCATTATTTTTGAGCGTATTTATTATTAATTAATTTATTATAAGGTGCATTTTTGTCTAATTGTCCAGCATTTTTGACGATTTCTTCGATATGATTAAAATCTTCTTCGGATATGTATGTGGTTTCATACCATGAGTCTATGTCTTTATATCTTTGGACTATCTGAATTAAATCTTCTTCTTTGGTGTCAGGGAAGTAGTCTTTGATTTTTTCAGCAATTTCTTTACTGGTGTGATTATGGACATAATCTAGACCTTTTTGGATAGCTTTGGTAAAGCCTTCAATAACATCTTGATTTTTTTCGATATAGCTTTTTTTGGCATTGTATGTGGTGTATGGGACATTGCCACCTAACTGGCCAATAGAAGCGACTATATGGCCATAACCTTCTTTTTCTAACTCTGAAGCGGTTGGTTCAAATAAGGCAACGTAATCACCCGTTCCACCGATGAAGGCACCTGACATGGATGCGAAATCAATACTGGTATCGATGTTGGTTTCGCTACTTTTGATACCATTAATGTTTAAGGCATATTCTAAGGTCATTGCGGGCATACCACCTTCGCGGCCACCAATGATATGTTTTCCTTTTAAGTCATTTAAAGTGAAATTATCGGTATTTTCTCTAGCAACTAAGAAGCTACCATCTTTTTTGGTTAAGCCAGCAAAGTTTATGAGGTAATCTTTTTGACCTTGATTATATACATATATGGTGGATTCACTACCACAAAAACCAATTTGAACATCATCTGATAGGACAGCAGCTGTGACTTTATCGGCGCCAGAGGTTAGAATTATTTCAACATCTAGGCCTTGTTCTTCGAAGTAACCTAATGAGTGTGCAATATACTGCGGGGCATAAAATATACTATGGGTTACTTCAGCAACTTTGACTTTTTTTAGACCTTTTTCTTCTTCTTTTGGTGTGAAGACAAAGAAGCCGGTAATGATTAGGCCGAGTGCGAGTAAGGTAATTATAATTTTTTTCAAGATTTTCTCTCCTTTCTAATTCCATAGTATTATATTCATTATTTTTGAAAAGGTTTTGAATTTTGTGGTAAAATGTATATGGGTGATTTAAGTGCATGATAAGACAGCCAATAGTTTGGTTATAATAATCGATAAAAGTGGAAAGACTTATTATATGGGTAAGGTTAGCGATACTAAACTACATGTGGAATATCTAAATGATTTTTTGAAAAAAAATTATGATGGGTTTGATTTTTTAAGTGATAAAGGACCGGTAATAGAAACGACTGATTATCTTACTAAACTTGGGAATGTGGTGTTTTTAAATGAAAAATTATTTGATGCGATGTTTGTCCCAAATGATGTAAATGATAAGCAAGTAATGGCGATAAATGATTTATATACACTATTTGGTGATGTTCCGGTTGTTTTAAACCAGAAGCCTAATATGGACTTGGGATATCCACTTTATCAAGTTAATGCGGATGAGGAATATACACTACATGAGATAGCTGATAAATATATGAATAAGGTGGAAAATTCGCATTTAAAAAGGTAGGATTTTATGGGAATATTAGATAGTAAAGTTGCCATTATCGATAGTGCAGGTGCGGTTCATGCGATGGGAAGGGTTAACAAATCTAGGTATCATATTAAATATTTATTAGATTATCTTGAGGAAAATTATCCGAATATTGATATTCGAAAGTTAAAGATTGGCAGTCCTAGAAATTATTACGGATATATATTTTCTAAATTAGGGGATATTATATATTTTAACGATAAGGGTTTTAATGGTGATACTGGGATGATGTTTTTCCCAGATGAACTTACGGATGCGCAGATCCAGACGCTGTATGATTTAGATTTAGGAAATCAAAAGATTGCGATATGTTTTAATTTTAAAAATGTGGATAGTTATAGGATGGTGGGTTTAGAAGGGGACTCTAGTTTGCCGGAGGCTTTAGATTTATATATGAGTAAGATTAAAAGAAGAGGTAATTTTAGAAGGTAGATGAAATATGACAGGTAATTTTGATAAATATAAAATGGCAGTTATTTGCGGGCCTGATGATGAAGATGGTTTAATTAGATTTTTTGGTGAGGTAGATGAGTATAGGTATCATCTTGAGTGTTTGAAGGATTATTTATATACTTATTACAATGATTTAGCTAAGCAAATTGGAGCGGATGATTTGAGGAATAATGAGGAGATAATTATTTATTTGAATGCGATGGGTAATATTGTATATTTACACTCACCAGGATATGGATTACTTTTTATTCCAAAAGAGGTTACGGAAAAACAGATTGAATCTTTATACAAGATGGCTTCGTCTTTTTCTAAGACACCAATTTATATTGATTATTATTTAACAAGAAAACATGGTAAAATATTAGCACAAGAAATTGTCGATTATGATGACGGTTTAGAAAATACTGAGGTTTTAGATAGGTTTTTAAATTCGAAACCTTATATTAGAAAAAGGTGAAAATATGGACGATTATATGGTAGCTTTGATTACGGAAGATGGAAAGCTTAATTTGCTTGGTTATTTATTTAATTATAATTATCATGCGCAGTGTTTAATAGATTATGCTTTGGAGAATTATCCACAAATTACGGGATTTAAGTCGATAAATTATATGGAAGATCCGAATGCCCCGATTTATTATTTATCTTTACTTAATAATATTGTTTTTACTAATATTTCAGTGGATGGTGAGAAGAGGGGAATTCTTTATTTACCGAAGGATATTAATGAGGAGCAATTAAAGACTTTATATGATTTGACCCATTTAATTTTAGAGTTTGATGTGTGTTTGGTTTACAATATGTCAAGGCTTGATGGAACTACGATGGGGAAGACTTTTGATTTTGAAAAGGGTATGAATATAAAGGAACAGTTAGATGACTTTGTTTTAAAAATGAAAAGAGAGATTAAAGATGGAAAAGAAGATAGAAGATTATAAGGCAATTATTATAAAAGGTATTAATGAGAAAAATGAGGATGGCGCTAATGGCAAGGTAGAGTTGGTCGGCCATGTAGACGATTATGATTTTCACACTGACTGTTTGATTGACTATGGTTTAGAGAATTATCCTGATGTCCAAGTTTTTAAAATTATTCCAAATAATTGCGAGCCAGATGTACCAATTTATTTTTTGACGGTTTTTAATAATATTGTATATATAAATGTTTCTAGTGGAAATTACGGAAAAAGAGGAATATTATTTTTTCCAGATGAGATAAGTTTGAAGCAAAAGGAAGAATTACATAAGCTTTCAGAGAAACTCTCTAATGTAAATTTGGATATTGTTTATGATATGTATTTTGATGATGGTTTGGTATATAGTCAAGAGTTTGATTGTAAGCGGGGTCATGATTTTAAATATGTTTTAGATGATTTTCTTAATAGTGTATCTAATGATGAACTTAAGATAATAGATGATGTAAAAGAAAAAAAGCCACGTTAGGCTTTTTTTAGTTTTCCTTGTTTTAGGAGTGATAACATTTTTACGTTTTGGGAGTATGAACCTGTATAGTTATTAATACCATTTATTTGCGCTAGTTTTTTTCGGTAGTTATACGAACTATCAGAATTAATTGATTTCAAGGCGTCGACTATAGAACCATGATGGTAATTACCGGCATGTAGGTAGGCTATTTGAGATTGTTTGCTTTGCTTATTTGGGGTATAACTTATTTTAGTATTTTGTGTTTTCTGTTTTTGAGTTTTTGGTTTATCAGAATTAATTTGTTTTTTATTTAAAGTATCGAGTGGATTTTCTTTATTATTATTTTGATTTTGTATTTCTAAGTGTAGATGCTTACCATAGGCGTTTCCTGTTTCACCGATGGTGCCTAAGACAGTGCCTTTTTCAATATATGTCCCTTCGTTTACCCTTACGCTACCATATTTCATGTGAGCGTATAGGGCTGTTTTACCATCATTTTGTTTTATTTTGACATAATTACCATAAGTGGCTAGTCCTTTACTTTTATGGTTAGTGCCTTTGACATTTTTAACTGCTTTGGTTACAATGCCACTTTCTAAAGCGATAATATTAGTTTCTGTTTTATCGGCGGCGACGATATCGATAGCTTGATGATCTTTATCGTAATTATTTGTAACAACTTCGTTCATACTCTCTAATACATGTGTCGTCATTTATTTTGATATATCACCTCCTTTCATAGATTAATATACGATGTCAAATGGGTGATTTCCTTCTTTTTTCTAAAAAAAATTGAAAAATTTTGGTATAATGTTAGTAGGTGATAATAAATGGACTTAAGTGCATTAAATGATAAACAAAGAGAAGCAGTTGAATGGCCTGATGGTCCATTATTGGTTTTAGCTGGGGCAGGTTCAGGTAAAACGAGAGTTTTGACAACTAAACTGGCCTATTTGGTAAATGAAAAGGAAGTTAATCCTTATAATATATTAGCTATTACTTTTACGAATAAAGCGGCTAAAGAGATGAAGGAGCGGGCATTTAAGATGCTTGGCAATGATGCTTATAAGATGCAGATATCGACGTTTCACTCTTTGGGGTTATTTTTGATTAGAGAAAATTATGATAAATTAGGGTTTGAGAAGAACTTTACGATTTTGGATAGTGATGATAGTTTAACTATTATCAAGAAAATTTTAAAGGATATGAATTTGGACCCGAAGGTTTATAATCCTAGAGCTATTAGAAATAAGATAAGTAGTGCGAAAAATGAACTTATGGATTCTAATTATTATAGTAGGTTTGCTAATTCGGAATACGAAGAGATTGTATTAGATGTTTTTAGAAGGTATGAGCAAAAAGTACTTAAAAATAATTCGATGGATTTTGACGATTTACTTTTGTTGCCGATAAAGTTATTTAAGAAGTATCCAGAGGTTTTGGAAAAGTATCAAGATAGATTTAGGTATATATTAGTTGACGAGTATCAGGATACAAATGAGGCTCAGTATATTTTGATAAAGATGCTTAGTGCGAAGTATAAAAATATTTGTGTGGTCGGTGATTTAGATCAATCGATATATGGTTTTAGGGGAGCTAATTTTAGAAATATACTTAATTTTGAAAAGGATTATCCTGATGCGAAGGTGGTTCCACTTGAGGAAAATTATAGGTCTACTGGAAATATTTTAAATGTGGCTAATGATATAATTAAGCATAATAAACAAAGAAAAGAGAAGAATTTATGGACGAGAAATTCTAATGGTCCGAAGATTCGTTATCATAGGGCTTATGATGAAAAAGATGAAGCTAGTTATGTGATGGAGGAGATTAAAAAATTAATTATTAATGGTGAACCAAAGTCATCAATTGCGGTTTTATATAGGACTAATGCACAATCACGTAATATGGAAGAGGCTTTGCTTCGTGAGAATATTCCATATAAGGTTGTGGGTAGCTTTTATTTCTATAACCGCAAGGAAATTAAGGATTTAATTAGTTATTTGAAGCTTATATATAATCCTAATGATGATGTTAGTTTAATGAGAGTAATTAATGTTCCGAAAAGACAGATTGGACCTAAGACAATAGAAAATTTAGCTAGTAAGGCTTTAGAGAAAGGTGTTTCTTTATATGAGGCTATCGATGGTGGAAAGGAACTTGAGTTTAAGAAATTAATTGAGAAGTTAAAGAAGGAAAGTGAAAATATTTCGCTTACTGAACTGGCCGAAATGATTTTAGTGGAAAGTGGTATGCGTAAGGAACTTGAGAGTTCTAAGACGATTGATGCGGAAATTAGGCTTGAGAATTTGGAAGAATTTAAGTCAATTACCAAGAGTTTTGAAGAAAATAATGGAGTTATTTCTTTGGAAGAGTTTTTACTTGAGATTAGCTTGGTTTCGGATATGGAGGAACACAAGAACAATAATGATGTAGTAACACTTATGACGATTCATTCGGCTAAGGGATTAGAGTTTGACCATGTATTTATTATAGGTTTGGAAGAAGGTTTATTTCCGCACTCTAATTGTTTAGATAGTTCTGATGAGATTGAGGAGGAGAGGCGTCTTTGCTATGTAGCGGTAACTAGGGCTAAAAAAACGCTTACTTTGGTTAATGCGAAAAGAAGGATGCTTTATGGAAATACGAATGCTAATCCACCAAGTAGATTTATATCAGAGATTAATGATGAGTATTTAGATAGGGATGCTTTTGAAGATGAGGTTCATTTTAACAAGGATGAGATGATTGACAAGGATGCTTCTTATTGTGTTGGGGACCACGTTATTCATAATATTTATGGTGAAGGTGTGGTTGTGGCATTAGGTGGCATTGTGCTTTCAATTGCGTTTAGTCATCCTTACGGAATAAAGAAGATTATGAAGGGTCATAAAAGTATAAGAAAGGTATAGGTGATTTTTTATGATGTTAGATATAATTGAGTCAATTAATGAGTTTGTGGAACCATTTAAGGCGTGGGTTGAGGAAAATCATAATAATCCATTTATGTGGCTGGCTTTTGTTTTGATTGGTATTGCTATTTTTGCAATTACTTATAATGCGCTTAATAAAGAACACTAGGAGGTAATATTTTGGAGCATACTTTAGTTATTATGGCAGCAGGTTTAGGAAGCCGGTTTGGTTCTTTGAAGCAAATGGAACCGGTTGGCCCTAATGGAGAGTTTATAATTGATTATTCGGTGTATGATGCTATTAGGGCTGGCTTTAATAAGATTGTCTTTATTATTAGAAGAGATTTTTATGAGGCTTTTAGAGAAACTATTGGCAAGCGATTAGAGGGGAAAGTGAAGGTTTCGTATGTGTTTCAAGAGCTTACAGATTTACCTTTAGGTTATGTTTGCTCTTCATCAAGAGTTAAGCCTTTTGGAACTGGAGCGGCGATATATAGCGCGAGAAAAGAGGTTTCGGGTCCTTTTGCGGTGATAAATGCGGATGATTTTTATGGCTTTGAGGCTTATAAGATGCTTTTTGAGTTTGTTTCGCGAAATGAAGGGATGGTACTCGGATATAAAGCGGGCAATACGATGTCTTTAAATGGTGCTGTTAAAAGGGGTGTTATAAATTCTTTTGATGGGAAGTTAAAAGGTATTTTGGAAAGTAAGCTTGAAGTTTTGGATGGTAAAATAAAGGCTACTTCACTTGACGGCAAGAATTCATTTTATATTGCTTTAGATACTTTGGTTTCGATGAATGCCTTTGTTTTTACACAAGATATTTTAAAGGTTATTTGTGATAATTTTGGTTTATTTTTAGATAAGCATAATGATTTAGACAGTGAGTATTTAGTGCCTGATGTTATTAATAGCGAGGTTTTTAAAGGAAATATTTCTTTATCTGTTTGTGATACTAATTCTAAATGGTATGGAGTTACTTATAAGGATGATAAAGATATGGTTATAGAGGCGATTTCAAAGTATATCCAAGATGGTGTATATCCAAAGAAACTTTTTTAGTACGTTTTGGCGTACTATTTTAGTGTGTTTTATTAAAAAATTTATTGAAGTTTGGTTTACATTTCTTTATAATTGTTTATAGGGTGAAAATTATGGTAGAAAAAAGGATACAAGAGTTAACAGAAATTATTAATAAGGCAAATCATGATTATTATGTAAATGATAATCCAACGATTACAGACCAAGAATATGACAGATATATGGAAGAGCTTATGCGACTTGAGGAGGCTCATCCGGAGTTTAAAAAGATAGATTCACCAACGCAAAGGGTTGGTAGTGAGGTTATTTCTGCTTTTAAAAAGGTTAAACATGAGATTCCGATGCTTTCACTTGGGGATATTTTTAATGAGGAAGAGATTATTTCTTTTGATGAGAGAATTAAGAAGGTGGTGAAGCATCCGAAGTATGTGGCGGAGCTTAAAATGGATGGGCTTTCGGTTTCACTTTTATATAAAAATGGCGAGTTAGTTCGTGCGGCAACACGTGGCGACGGGGTGACTGGAGAAGATATTACCCATAATGCAAAGACGATTAAAGATATACCACTTAAGATAAATAAGCCGATTGATATTGAGGTTAGAGGCGAGATTTATATGAGTAAGGCTTCTTTTGAAAAATTGAACAAAGAAGGGGCAAATTTTGCGAATCCTCGTAATGCAGCGGCTGGAAGTGTTAGACAGTTAGATTCTAAGGTGGCTGCAAGCCGAAATTTATCTTGTTTTATTTATCATTTGCCTGACCCAGAAGATTATAATGTTTATACACACTATGATTCTTTAAAGTTTATGGGTGAGCTGGGATTTAAGATTAATCCTAATAATAAGAAAATTAATGATATAAAAGAGCTAATGGAGTATGTCGATTATTATACTAAGGAAAGACCTAATTTACCTTATGAGATAGATGGTATTGTTATTAAGGTTAATGATTTAGCTGATCAAAAAAGGTTAGGGTTTACGGCAAGAAGTCCAAAGTGGGCGATTGCTTATAAGTTTCCGGCTGAAGAGGTGTTGACGAGGGTTAAAGATATTATTTGTACAGTAGGTAGAACTGGGCAGGTAACACCTAGTGCGATATTAGAACCAGTTCGAGTGATGGGATCTTTAATTTCTAAGGCGACTTTACACAATGAAGATTATATTTTGAGTAAAGATATACGGATTGGTGATATTGTTTCGATTAAGAAAGCTGGCGATGTTATTCCAGAGGTTGTGAAACCAATTGTGGAGCGGCGAGATGGAACTGAGAAAAAATTTAATATGGTGGAAAAGTGTCCGATATGTGGAACAGAGCTTACAAGGAAGGAAGATGAGGCGGCTTACTATTGTTTAAATGAACATTGTCCGGCTAGAAAACAGGAAAAATTATTTCATTTTACGTCTCGCCATGCGATGAATATAATTGGTTTTGGCGACAGAATTATTGAAGATTTTTATAATTTGGGTTATTTGAAAGATGATGATGATTTTTATCATTTATATGAACACAAAGAAGAGTTGAAAGAACTTGAGGGTTTTGGCGAGAGGAGTATAGAAAAGTTACTTGATGAGATAGAGAAGAGTAAGCATAATTCTTTGGAAAGATTATTATTTGGGCTTTCTATCCGTCATGTTGGAACGAAAACAGCGGATATTTTAGCTAGAGAGTTTAAGAATATGGATAATTTGATGGCGGCTAGTTTTGAAGATTTAGCTTTAATTAAAGATATTGGAAATATAATTGCAAAAAGTGTTTATGATTATTTTAGGGATGAAAATAATATTAATTTGATTAATAAGCTTAAAGCAGATGGAGTTAATATGAGTTATCTTAAAGAGGTCAGCACGGAAGAGACAATATTTACTGGTAAGACTTTTGTGTTAACGGGTTCTTTAGAGAGATTTACTAGAGATGAGGCTAAGGCTAGGATTGAGGAGCTTGGAGGTTCTGTTAGTTCTAGCGTTAGCAAGAAAACTAGTGTGGTTATTGCGGGAACTGAGGCTGGAAGTAAACTTACTAAGGCTAAAGATTTAGAAATAACTATATGGGATGAAGAGACATTTATTAATAATTTATCTAGGTATTAAAGAGAAAATGTTTGAAAATTAGTGGTTCAACGTTTCTTTTTTTTAAAATTTTATTTACTTTTGTTCGGCGAAATGTTATAATGTATGTACAAAAGTAAAAACACTATTTATAGTTAGGTATTGTAAATGAATTGAAAGGAATTTGATGTTATATGCATAAGGAAAAAGAATTAATAGAGTTTTTAAAAAAAAATAATGGTTATATTACTACTGCTGAATTAGTAGGACTTAATATCTACAAGTCGCAAATTCAATTTTATATTGATAATGAAATTATAGAAAGAGTTAGTCATGGTTTATATATGAGTACTAAGATTTTTAAGGATGAATATTATATTTTACAAAAAAAATATCCTAGTGCGATATTTTCATATAATACAGCATTACATATTTTGAATCTTACTAATAAAATTCCATCTGAAATTGATATAACCGTACTGAGAAATAAAAGGGTTAGAGGCAATTATAATGTTCATTATGTTTCAGAAAATTATTATGAAATAGGTATTATAAAAACGACTAGTCCATTAGGTAATCCTGTTAAAGTGTATAATGCTGAAAGGTGTATTTGTGATATGTTAAGGTCGGAAAAAGATTTTGATTTAGAACTTCAAAATAGAGTGTTAGATTATTATTTTAGCAGTAAAGATAAAAATATTGAATTATTGTTAGAATATGCTAAAATTTTTCGTATTTATGATAAAGTTAATACAATTGTAGAGGTTATGATGAAATGGTAGGTATAGCTGATATAAAAAAAGTTGCTAAAGAAATGGAAAATAAATATGCTCTTAATTATTATGAAATATTACAAAGATATATGTTTGAAAGAGTATTAGAAAGAATTTCTATATCTAATTATCGAGATAATTTTATTTTAAAAGGTGGTTTATTATTATCTGCTATGTTTGGTATTAATAATAGGATGACTAAAGATATGGATGCTACTATTATGGGTATAGATATTTCAAAAAATAAAATGGTAAGTATTTTAAATGAAATATTATCTATAGATTTAAATGACGGGGTTAAGTTTGATATTGTAAAAGTTACTGATATAAGGAAAGATGATGAATATGGTGGTAACAAATATCATATTATTGGGAAAATAGATAATACTAAAATCAATTTAGAAATTGATATATCAACTGGTGACAAGGTAACGCCAAGAGAATTAAAATTCAAATATCATTTGTTATTTGAGGATAGAAGCATTTTAATTAGTAGTTATAATATTGAAACAATATTAGCTGAAAAAATAGAGACTATTTTAAGGCGAGGTAAGTATAATAGTAGAATGAAAGATTATTATGATATATATTTCTTTTTGACTAAGTTAAAAAATGATATAGATATGAAAATTTTAAAAGAAGCGATAAATAATACGTTTACAAAAAGAGAATCGCTTCAATATTTGGAAGATTATGAAGAAATCATTGAGTTTATTATAAACAGTAGGCGAATAGAAAAATTATGGGCTATTTACAGCAATAAGTATAAGTATGCGGATGGTATAACCGTTAACGAAATATTAATTTTATTAAAAGATGTAATTAAAAAATTGAATTTAGAATTGGTTTAGTAAAATTACATATAATTTTTTCTAAAGATTTAGGAATAACTATATGGGATGAAGAGACATTTATTAATAATTTATCTAGGTATTGAAAAATAGGGGTTCCTATTTTTTTATATACTAGGAATTTGCTTTGCAAAAATAAAATTTAAGTAGTTAGAAACGTTTGTTCGTAAAAAACTTTAC
>CALVVS010000020.1 GCA_944363925.1 uncultured Bacilli bacterium
ATAATAATTCAAATATTGATAGAAAGGAGAATCAATCGAATAATTGGATTAATTTCCTTAAGATTGATTATACGTGATAAAATGGCCAAAAATAAGCAAAAAAACATAGAGTGGAAAACCCCAAGAAAAATATTTCTTGTTTTTTTCTTTCTAATGCTTATCCTTTTTGGTCGTTACTGTTACCTTGCCTTATCCCCAAACATCAATGGCCGTAACATGAAAGTATTTGCCGCAAATCGTAATACCGTCTCTAAAGTTTTAACCGCTAAAAGAGGCACTATTTACGATATGAGTGGTAATGTCCTTGCCCAAAACGTTACCTCTTATACCTTAATAGCTTACCTAGATGAAAGTAGAAGTACTAAAAACCAAATAAACCATGTTAAAGATATCGATGCCACCGCTAAAGCTCTCGCCCCAGTCTTAGGTGCTGATGAGCAAGAACTCAAAGAAAAACTTCAAAACGGTAAAGATAAAGACCGCTATCAAATTGAATTTGGCTCAGTCGGTAAAAACCTTACCGAAATCAAAAAAGATGAAATCGAAAAACTAAACTTACCAGGAATCGACTTCGAAGAAAGCTATAAAAGATACTACCCTAATGGTGACTTCGCCTCATATATCTTAGGATATGCTAAGACAAACGAATACTATGATAAAAACGGTAAACTAACCACCTCAATCGATGGTGAACTAGGCATCGAAGCCAAATTCGATGAAGAACTAAAAGGAACCGATGGCTATCTAACTTACCAGCAAGACCGCTTTGGTTATAAAATTCCCGATACCAAAGAAGAGAGAATAGACGCCCTAGATGGTAAAGACATATATCTAACCATAGACTCTGCCATCCAAAGATTTGCCGAAACCGAAGTCAAAAAAATAAATAGCGAATATGAACCACAGTGGTCCTTAATTACCGTCATGGATGCTAAAACTGGCGATATCCTAGCTAGTAGTTCAACCCCATCATTTAACCCTAACTTAAGGAACATCACTAGCTATGAAAACCCTTTAGTCTCAAACGCCTTTGAACCAGGTTCAACCATGAAAATATATACCTATATGTGCGCTATTGATAAAGGTTCATATAACGGAACTGAAACCTTTAAATCAGGTAGCATCGAAGTAGCTGATGCCGTAATCAGGGACTGGAATAACACCGGATGGGGTAATATTACCTATGATAAAGGTTTTGAATACTCATCAAACGTCGGTGTCAGTACCATGATTAACCATTTCATCGATAGAGACGAACTAAAAGACTGCTTCAAAAAATATGGCTTTGGAACCTCTACCGGTATCGACCTATCAAGAGAACAGTCCGGTAGTCTAGGCTTCAAATACCCAGTTGAAGTAGCCAACGCCGCTTTCGGACAAGGTATAACCACCACCGCCGTCCAGCACCTTAAAGCCTTATCCATGATTGCTAACGACGGAAAGGAAGTAACTCCCCATATCGTTTCTAAAATAGTTGACCCAAATACCGGTAAAACCACTTATAAAAGAAAAGTCGAAAAAAGTGCGAAACTAGTTAAACAAACAACCATCGATAAAATCAAAGACCTCATGGACCAAGTAGTCAATAGTCCTGACCCGCAGGCTACTGGAAAAAAATACCATATAGAAGGCTTTGATGTCATCGGTAAAACCGGAACATCTCAAATATATAATGAAAAAACCGGAGGATATTTAACCGGCGATACTAACTACATCTATTCCTTCGCTGGCATGTATCCAAAAGACGACCCTGAAATCATCATTTATGCCGCTGTCAAACAGCCAAACGTCGGTTCCTCAAAAGTTTTAAGTGATTCCATAACTACATTAATGCAAAACATTGCTAAATATAGAAATATGTTCGAAGAAGAAAATCAAAACAATAGTAGTGTCACATCCTTAAAATTAGACTCTTACATAAATAAAAAAACCACCGATGTTCAAAAAACTTTAGCAACCAATAACATAAGCACCGTCATCATTGGAAATGGTGATAAAATAATAGGTCAATATCCAAGCAAAGGTGAAACCGTTCTATCTTATGATAAAGTATTCCTAATCACTAATGGTGATCAAGGTAAAATGCCAAACTTAATCGGCTACTCTAGAAGCGATGCCATCTATCTCATGAAAACACTTGGCTATAAATATGAACTAGAAGGCTACGGTTATGTCACCGCTCAAAGCATTAAAGCCGGCGACATAGTCGGTGATAATACCGTAAAAATAACCCTAAATGAAAAAAAATAGACATCAAAACGTCTATTTTCTTACATTATTCTCAAAAATTTCATTTAATCGTTCATCGGGATAATGCTTGTCCAAAAAAACTTCCATCCCATTACTAGCCTTAAGACCTAAAGACCTCTCAGACTGTCTTAAACAAGCCATCACCGAAATACATACATTAAAAATCATAAAAAGAGTTAAAAACATCGTCAAAACATTACCAAAATTAACCGGCATCCTCTCAATCAAATTTGATAAAAAAGGATATATAACCTTCATCACCAAAAGCGCCATAAAGCCCCATATAATCATGTACTTTAAACTAGTTCGGCCCCCAATATTAAACATCTGATGACTGTAGTCCCAAGAAACCGTTCCAAAAACCTTCTCCTGAAAAAGTGAACACAAATACTCAAAGCCGCCACCTAAAAACATCCCTAAAATAAATATATGAACCGGCTTTTCCACCTTAGAAAGACATAAAACAAATAAAATAATGCCAAACCCATAAACCGGGTTCAAAGGTCCATATATAAGGCCACTTCGACTTACAACATTGCCGTAATGTAAAAAATGATTAATCATTTCCATAAAGCAGCCAATCAAACAGCCGATCATAAAAAGTAAAAAAATCTTTTTAAAACATATACCTCTCGCAAATACTTCTTTTTGCTCCATATAAAACCTCACAACATAAAATTTACTCTTAGTATATCACGTATCATCCAATTGTCAAATTCCTCAAAATAAGGTATAATCTAAATAGAAATAAGGTGATGTATGCTATGCTTAAATTTCTCAAAAAAAACCTCAACCTCCTAAGCCATAGAGTATTTTTAGTTCCTCTAATCATGATAGTTCAGTTAACCATAATCTTCTTCATGATTTTTGAATTCTATAATTACTTTGTTATCTTTTATATTATCTGTGCCATCCTAAGCCTTTTTTTAGTCTTGTATATTGTCGGAAGTAATGCCAATCCCGGCTATAAAATAGCTTGGATTATTCCAATCATGGCCTTTCCCATCTTTGGCCTTTTGCTTTACTTCCTATTCGGTGGTAATCAATTAACCAAAAGACAAAAAGAAAAATTAAAAAACATCTACTATAAACAGCTCAAATATAAAGATAAACATAATCTTGTCATGGCAGAACTTAGATATGAAAACTTGTCCGCCTATAACCAAGTCAAATATATAGAGGACTACTCCTTAACAAACCTTTGTAAACATACTAAAACAACCTATCTTTCAAATGGACAAAACTATTTTAATAAACTAATTGAAGCCCTAAAGAATGCCAAAAAATATATTTTTTTAGAATATTTTATCATATGTGAAGGCAAAATGTGGAATACTATTTTAGAAATATTAAAACAAAAAATCGCCGAAGGCGTGGAAGTCAGAATAATCTATGATGACTTTGGCTGCATTGTCACCTTGCCAAACCACTATGATAAAACCTTAGAAAATTATGGCATCAAAACCGCTATTTTCAATAAATTTGTGCCAAACTTAAAATCAAAATTCAATAACCGCGACCACCGTAAAATTGCCGTCATCGATGGAATTATCGCTTTTACCGGCGGTATAAACCTTGCTGATGAATATATCGGTGAAAAAGTTCGCTTTGGTCATTGGAAAGATAATGGTATCATGCTAGAAGGTGAGGCCGTCTGGAATTTTACCGTCATGTTCCTATCTATGTGGGATTACATAAAAGAAGAAAACGAAGACTATGAAAAATACCGCTCAGTCTATTCTAATGAAACCTCATCTGATGGTTACGTCATCCCATATTGCGATAGCCCTTGGGATAACGAAGCAGTCGGCGAAACCGTTTATTTAAACTTGATAAATAAAGCTAGTAAATACATATATATCACAACCCCATATCTCGTCTTAGATAATGAAATGATAACCGCCTTAAGCATCGCTGCCAAAAGAGGTGTCGATGTCCATATCATCACACCAGGCATACCCGATAAAAAAATTGTCAATGAAGTTACTAAAGCCTACTATGAAGTCTTAATCAAAAATGGCGTTAAAATACATGAATATACTAAAGGCTTTATTCATGCCAAAACATTTATCATTGATGACCAGTATGCCACTGTCGGAACCGTCAATCTCGATTACCGTAGTCTTTACCTCCACTTCGAATGTGGTGTCTGGTTATATGATTGTGCATCTATATACACCATCAAAAAAGACTTTATGCTAACATTAAAAGAATCAAAAGAAATTAAACTTAAAAACTTAGGTAAATTAACTTGGTTTAATTACCTAAAAAGGCAAATTCTAAAAGTTTTTGCCCCATTAATGTAAGGAGTGACAAAAATGAAAAAAATATTATTAATAATAGTTGGCCTATTTATCCTAACTGGCTGTGATAAAGGCGAAGAAATTACCTGCACCATCAATAATGAAGAAGCCATATTCACTATGAAAAATGGTATAATTACATCTTATACCTTAAATGGTCAAAAACAAAGTCAAAGTGAAATTGATGAAATAAATGGAACTTACTTTACTAGTTCCACTAATAATGAAGAAGGAAAGGAAGCTTTGCAAACTTATGTAAATTCATTAAATGGTAGTTGTAAGCTGTAATTGGTAATAAAATATGAAAAAGAAGTTAGCTATATCCCTTGTAATAATTGTATTAATAACTGTTGGTATCTGCTTTTTTACCCAAAATAATCAAAAAGAAGAAACAAAATTAAAAGAAAAGAAAACCGAAATCAAAAAAGAGCCTGAAATAAAAACCAGTAAACTCTCTTTAATCATGGTTGGTGATGCCTTACTTCATAGCTCACTATATAGAGATGGCTATAATAATGGTACTTATAACTTCACCTCGCAGTTAGAACTAATTAAACCAATTGTCCAAAATTATGATTTAGCCTTTTATAATCAAGAAAGTATCTTAGGTGGAACCGAATTAGGCCTTTCTGATTATCCAACCTTTAATTCCCCAAAAGAATTTGGCGACGCCATGATAGATGCTGGTTTTAATCTAGTTTCTCTTGCTAATAACCATACCTTAGATAGGGGAGAAAAAGCCGTCATCAGCTCTTGCAATTATTGGAAAACCAAAGACGTCTTAGCCGCTGGTAGTTATACTTCAAACGAAGAAGCTAATGAAATTAAAATCAAAGAAAAAAATGGCATTAAATATACCTTATTAGCTTATACCTATGGTACAAACGGCATACCAGTTCCGCAAGGCAAAGACTATCTAGTTAATATCTATAGCGATGAGAAAGTTAAAAACGATATTGAAAAAGTCAGAGATAAAGTAGATGTCCTTTTAGTATCAATGCACTGGGGCAACGAATATCAAACCGAGCCAACAGCGGAGCAAAAACGTCAAGCCGAATATCTCTCTTCACTAGGCGTCGATATTATTATAGGAACCCATCCTCATATTATTGAACCAATAACCTATATAAATGATACCTTAGTAATCTATTCATTAGGTAACTTTATTTCTGCTCAAAGCACTAATAACGATTATAATACTATGGTAGAACTCATGACCTCAGTTGACATCATTAAAGAAGAAAAAGATGGTCAAACCACTATAAAATTAGAAAACTTAAATAATGAACTTTTATATAACTATTATCATAAAGGTAGTAGGTGGACTAATTTTAAAGTCGTACCATTTAGTAGGATGAACGAAACTTATAATAGTGATTACCAAAGACTGTATGATAAATATAGTGCTGTCGTTAAAATGTATGACCCAAATATTAAAGTAAACCCTTTAAAAGCTTAACTAACAATTAAGCTTTTTTAAGTGTTAAAAGCATGTTACTTTTAAAATTATTTTTTAAAAATTTTGTGCATATTTGCTAAAAACTATTTACAAATAAATTTTGAGATATCATGATATATACCAGCTTTAACTTAGTCTCTAATGTAAATAGCCATACCTTAAATAGTAAAAAAGAAAAAATAATATAAAATTCTAAAAATAAAAAGGAAATCAAACAAAACGTCGTATGTTATATATAGGAGGTGAAATTTATAATAAAAGCACGTTACTTTTGAAATTATTTTTTTTAAATTTTAATTAAAAAAGTAACATAAATTATTCATTTTTGATATTAATTATAGTATAATCTACTTAAAGAGGTGTCAAAATGAGTGATTTAGATAAAATTTTAGAATTAGTAAATAAAAATAATGGTTTTATTACTACTAAAGAAGTTGTTAAAAATAACTTAAACAAAATGGCTTTAAAAAGACTTTGTGATAATAATAAATTAGAAAGAATATCGACCGGTTATTATTGTCTTCCAAATACTTTTGCTGATGACTTTTATAAAGTAATTTTAAAAAGTAAAAAAGCCGTATATTCACATGCCACCGCGCTTTATCTTCATAATCTTTCTGATAGAACGCCACTACATCTTGATATAACTGTACCAAGAGGCTATGGTGGTTCTCTTCAAAATGATAAAAACGTTTCTCTCCATTATGTAAATAAAAATATCATTGACTTGGGAGTAGAGCTTGTTAAATCACCATTTGATATGAAAATTAGATGTTATAACATTGAAAGAACAATCTGTGATATCATAAAAGATAAAAATAATATGGATATAGAAATTTATACAAAAGCTTTAAAGTGGTATGCTGAAAAAAAAGATAAAGATCTTATTAAATTAATGAAATATGCTAAAGCATTAAACATTGAAAATAAGGTCGTAGAAATTATGAGGATGATTTTATGATTAACAGTGACAAAATTAATTTTTTAATTAAAAAAAGGGCAAATGGTATCAATGATTTGTCATTGCACCTTCACCAAATGTTTTTCTTTGAACATGTTTTAATGCGTATTGAAAAAAGTAAATATAAAGATAATATAATTCTAAAAGGAGGAGTTTTATTATCATCACTTCTTGGATGCGATATGCGGACTACTAAAGACATTATCTGATCCATATGTAGTAAGTTAAAAATCAGAAAATTAAATATTTTTTGATTTTTTTCTTTCACATAATTTCCCACAATTTTATCAAAATTTATCCACAATATTTTAGTATCATTATTACAGAGCAGATAAATAGCTCTTAGAAAGGACGTGATAGATGACCAGAAAACAAAATAGTGTTATACTATAAATGAGGCGATAATTAATGTATAAAATTTGTTTAGTTGAAGATGAAAAGAACTTAAATGACTTAATAAAATCTTACTTAGAGCGAGCCGGCTATGAAGTCGTGCAATATTATAACGGAACTGACGCTTTAAATCATGTAACTGATAAAGTTGATTTGTGGATATTAGATATCATGCTAGGTGACGAAGTCAGTGGCTATGACATTATCAAAAAAATAAGAGAAAGAGAAGAAGTTCCTGTAATATTTACATCAGCTCGTGACCAAGATTTAGATAAGATTATCGGCTTAGAGTTAGGAAGTGATGATTATGTTACTAAGCCGTATTCTCCAAAAGAATTAGTATTAAGAGTAAATAATATAATAAAAAGAACTTATATGGGCCAAACCCAAAAAATAATATATGAACCTTATGAAATAGATATCGATAAAAGGCTGGTAAAAGATAAAACTAAAGAACTTTCTCTCACTACTTTGGAATTTGATTTACTATTAATGTTTTTACAAAATAAAAACAAATCTTTTTCTAGAAATCATATATTAGAAACAGTTTGGGGCCATGATTATTTTGGTAGCGATAGAGTAGTGGACGACTTAGTTAGAAGACTAAGAAAAAAAATGCCCAAATTAAGATTAACAACAGTATATGGATATGGATATAGATTACTATGAATCTAAAACATAACCTTTATAGACAAATCTTAACTATCGTCCTAATCATGTTTGCCCTCATGTATATAAGTATTGCAATTATACTCCCAAAAGTCTTAATACCAATTTATGAAAAAAATATATATTTGTATCTAAAAACTCCCTTAGATGTTGTCCGTTCCGACTTCTCACAAACTGAAATAGATAGCACCATAGCCTATCTATATGAAAAAAATGGCACTATAACAACATCTACTAACCTAAAAGAAATCATAAATCTTCCAGCTGAACAAATAATAGAAAACATAAAAAATGAATTTGGTAAATTCATTTACCAAGACAAAACTTACTACTATAATACAATTAATGATGACGGAGACTATAAAATAGCAATAACCAACGACGATTACGTTCGTCAAATGCGTTCTGATATAATAGAGGCCTTATTTCCAGTCCTCTTAACCACCTTGCTACTAATGCTTGCCATTGTAGCTTGGTGGAGTCAGTCGCTCGCCCAAAAAATTCGCCATCTAAAAGAGAAGGTTGATAACCTCGATAATGATAACTATATCGACAAATATAATTATAAAGTAGATGACGAATTAAAAGTCCTATCTAAAGCTATCGACGAAATGAAACTTACCCTACATAAACAAGAAGAATATAAAAATCAGATGTATCAAAATATTTCTCATGATTTTAAAACCCCTCTCACCGTTATAAAATCTTATATTGAGGCTATTGAAGATGGCGTCGAAAGTGAAAAAGATGGACTAAAAATAATAAAACAAGAAATAAAAAAATTAGAAACAAAAGTACACTCCTTACTATATTTGAATAAATTAACGTATTTTAAAGATATGGATAATTATAAAAGCGGTGTCGTAAGTGTCGTTGATATATTAGAATCATCTGTATCTAAATTTAAAATGACAAGGCCAGATATTAAATGGCAAATCGATATATTAGATAAAAAAACAGACTTCAAAGGTTCTGTAGATAACTGGGAAGCCATTATAGATAATATCTTAAGTAACTTTACAAGATATGCTAAAAAAGAAGTAAAAATAACAGTTAAAAATCATAAAATTACTTTTTATAATGACGGACCTAATATCGATGAAAGCATTTTAAATGACATGTTTACTCCTTATAAAAAAGGTATCAACGGTCAGTTTGGACTAGGACTGTCAATCGTCAAACAAACCCTATCCCTACTAGGGTACGAAGTAACAGCCAAAAACGAACGCGTTGGAATTACCTTTATAATAAAATAAAAGCTTCTTTTCTCTCAGAAGCTTTTTTCATATAGTTATTTTAAAAATTTATTTTTCCGTAATAATTCCAAGATCAATAAAAATAATAGAAATTAAAGATAACAATCTATATTTCTCTCCATCTTTAAAACATTGTTCTTCTTTATCAAAAAGTTTTAAAGACGTTTTAGAAAAACTATCTACAGAATAATTTTTAATACCAAATGACTTAAATACTTTATGCATTAAAGTAACAGCTAGTTTAATTGTATCACGGTTCATATTTTTAACCTTATAGCCTTTTTCTTTAACATAGCTCTTTAAATGACCGATTTCTTTGCGCAATATATCATTTTCAAAATTAGAAATAACATATGATTCTATAGCTGGATAACTTAAAAGAAGTAAACCGTTCATTTCCTCGCCATTATCCATAGAATTACCAAATTTCTTAATTAAATTACGAACAATCTTTTCATCATTATTAGATTTAGGATCGCGATCCCATATAAAATAGGTTCTAATTTTATTAACATCAATACCATAATTGTTGTATATGGCCATATACATATTGTTAAGATATTTATCATCTTTATTTATAGATGAAATATTAGAATTTCTAGCATTAATTACAATAACCCTAGAGTCTTCATTTCCCTTCATTACAAATTCATTATAATCATGAAAAACAGTTTTATAACGTTTTTTTTCAATATATTTGTAACCAAGAATTTGACAAAAAATTCTTTTTAAAATTTCAAATTCATATTCTTCACCTTCAACAACCATTAATACATTACCAATATTCTTTTTTAGATTAATCTTTAAAGACTTTGTTGTATCTAGGCATTCCATGAAAAACTCCATTCAAATACATTTTTTCCACATTTTGAGATTCTCGTGGCATTTCATCAGAAAATCTTTCAATAATACTGCCATTTTTACCATCAAAATAAACCGAATAAATTTGATCAGGTCTTAAAATAGTATTATTTAAAAGATTAGTCGAATGTGAAGTGAAAAATAATTGTGAGTTTTTAGCATAATGAAAAAAATATTTAATAAAACACTCCTCAAGTTCATTATGAAAGCCACTACCAAAATCATCTAAAATAAGCATACAATCATTTTTAATGGCATGAATTAATGGTGGAAATAAATTAACTAAAGTCATATTACCAGTTGACTCCAAAACCTCTGGAATAAAAGCTGTAGTACCTTCTTTATTAAAAGAAACTATCTTTCCGTTTCCTTCAATATTTAAAGCAATATTTCCATATTTAAAAGTTCGGTCACCAAAACGAATAGACTGCTTATAATTAATTTTCTTTAAAAATTCATTAAACTCATTGACTGTTTCTTTATCAAAATATTCACGAAAAAGTAAAGTATCACTTATATAATTTGTAATTTCTTTTTCAGGACAATCGACATATATAGAGTTTTTCATAAAATCAAACCATTTATTAAGTACATCATCATCATAAAAATGTGTATCAAAATAAACTCTTCGTAAAAAAGAAAGTTTTAAAGAAACATCATCAAATCCTTTTTCTTCCCCAATTATCAACTTAGCTTTTTTACCCATCCTTTTTATAATAATCTTTCCATTAACGTATAATTCCTCTAATTCAAAACCTTCAGGACTAAGTTCAATAACATATTTTATCTCCTTAGATAAAATAACAAAAACATATTCTAATTTATAATCGTTCTTGTTTGTATAAAAACTTTTATTGATAATAAAGTTAATATCATTATTACTAAAAAGTAAATCAAGTAAAAATTTTATACTTTTTAAAATTTGAGACTTACCAGAAGCATTTTCCCCAACAAACAAACAGCCCCTTAAAATTTTATTATCTCCAATATTTTCATCTAAAAATTTATAATTTGTCGCACTAAAATCAATAGTTGTCGGATTAATAAAAGTTGTATAATTATTAAGTTTTATACTTTTAAGCATTTACCATCGCCTCCTATTATATTATTAGTATATGATAAATGTAAAAAAAATACAATATAAATGATATAAACTGTAATTTTTTTACACTATTATAATCATAATTATTATAAAGTCAACTATTTCATATAAAAAAAGTCCATAATCACGGACCTTAAGCAGCTAACATTTTTTTAATAGTTTTAAGTTCACGAGCGCTCACTCTATATTTTTTACCATTAATTGTTACTGTTTGTAAATTAGGTTTAAACGCATGTCTAGTCGCATTTAAAGCATGTGAACGACGATTACCAAATAAAGGTTTCGTATCTGTAATTTTTTTTGCCATGATTATCCCTCCTTAAGTTTTTTCTTCGCTATATAACTTTATCACATAATTATTAATAAGTCAAATACCATCAAACAAATTATTTAAAAAATATTAGTGAAAACCAATAGATTTCCTGCTGTCAGAAGCCTTCTTCTTAGCCGCATAGGATTTTCGCTTATCAGTCGGAACCTTTAAATAAATCTCCTTCATATTATCCGCAAAAATATCAAATAAATAATCACTAATAATTCCATCAAAAACCGTCTTCAAACTTCTTGCCCCTAAATCTAAAGCAATAGCCTCATCAATAATATATTCAATTAAACTATCGTCATAACTAAAATTAATTCCTAATTCATCAAATAAATTCTTATAAGTATTTATAGGACTTAACTTAGAGTCCAGTAAAATCTTACGGTAGTCATCCCTCGAAAAACAGTTCATCGCTACTAATTTAGAAAACCTTCCCATAACTTCTCGCATAATACCATAATCAGTAAAATCTCTAGTCGAAACATCATTATAATCATCGTTTTTCTTAATTCCACTAAAAGCCCCTAGTGCCACAACCGTCAACTTAGAAGTATTAAAATCAATTAAATCTCCATCACTATAATCTTCTCTAAAACCAATCACACCGCCATCTAATAACTTTAAAAGCGATCTTTGAACTCCGCTTCTAGATGGACCATCACCATTGCCATTAGAAGAACCTTCAGCTAACTTATCAAACTCATCAATAACCAAAATTCCTCTTTCCGCAAACTCGATATCCATACCAGCCGCATTATATAAATCACTAAGCATCTCCGAAACATCTCGGCCCACATAGCCAGTTTCTGAAAAAGAAGTAATATCCTCAATAACAATCGGCACATCACATAACTTCGCAATCTGCGTTAAAATCTCTGTTTTACCAGTCCCAGTCGGTCCATAAACAATAATATTTTCCTTTAACTTGCACATACTCTCATCATCCAAAGAAGAATTCACAATCCTTTGATTTTTATATACCGATGCTAGTATTTGCTTAACCTGCTCATCCTGAGCTATAATTGTCTCCCGAACCTTGTCATACATCTTTAATATATCTAGGTTAGACTTTACTTTTCGCCTTTGCCTTTTTAAAAACTTCCTATTAGTAATCTCCTCAAAATCTTTTTTCTCAAAATTCCAAGTATAAAATTTTCCAGTCCTTTTTTTATACCTATCTAAAAACATCTGCGGTTCATATCCAGCACTTTCTAAACTCAGCTCTTTAAAAGACTTAAAATCAATCGCAAACTCCTCAGCATCAAAGCCATTTCCTAATTGATAAGCCTCGCCAAAATGCTTAACTAAAGAAACAAAAATATTATCTTCAGTTAAAAAACCTATATCCGCATCAGTCACCTCATAATAATCTTGAGGACCTTTGAGTTTATTTATAACCCCATGCCTCAACTTATAAATATAAGTTATTCCTAAATTATTAATAATATAATCTAAACTAAAATTATCTGTAATATTCATATCAAGTGTCCTTTCTAATAATTGTAAAATATTATATCAATCAATCAAGATAAATGTAAAGAAAAACCTTAAATTTTCTTTGGAATATTTAAAAATTATAGTAAAATAAAATTGGAGGGATGTCTATGTACGCACCACTTAATATAAAAACCTGTAATACCCTTTTAACTAGTATGATTAAAATAGATGACCTAATCAAAATAGCCAAAGAAAATAACCTAAAAGCCCTAACCATCACCGATAATAACATGTATGGGGCCTTAGATTTTTATATTGCGTGCAAAAAAAATAACATCAAACCCATTATCGGTCTCGAAATATCCTTACCCGAAAAAATAATTCTTTATGCCATGAACTATAATGGCTATAAAAACCTAATCAAAATAACCACCATCAAATCAGAAACCAATCTCAATGTAGACATACTAAATAGCCACTCATCAGACCTAATCTGCCTAGTCCCTTATGAAAGTAGAAAACTTTATAACGAACTAAAAAAAATCTATAAATATATATTCGTAACCTATAAAGACGAAACCCAAAAACAAAACATCAAATTAAAAAACATCCTTTACATGAACGAAATCCTTTGCCTAAATAAAGAAGACGAAAAATACCTCAAATACCTAAAAGCCATCAAAGAAGGCAAAACCGTAGACGAAATAACCGAAACCTTTAATAATAAAAGCCTCTTACCATTAACCACTAAAACCGAAAATAACGAATACCTCGTAGACATGTGTGACCTTGAAATCAAATTCCATAGTAACCTATTGCCCGTTTATTCAAAGGAGCAAGACCCCTATGAAACCCTCAAACACGCCTGCATCGACGGTATGAAAAAAATATTCGGCCAAAAAGCCCCTAAAAAATACGCCATCAGATTAAAAAAAGAATTAGAAATCATAAATAAAATGGGCTTCTGTGATTACTTCTTAATCGTCGCTGACTATATCAAATACGCCAAAGAACATAACATCTTAGTCGGACCGGGTAGGGGAAGCGCCGCCGGATCCTTAGTCGCTTACTGCCTCAATATCACCACCATCGACCCCTTAAAATATAACCTCCTTTTCGAAAGATTTTTAAATCCCGAGAGAATCACCATGCCCGATATCGATGTCGACTTTGAAGACACCAAAAGAGAGCAGGTTATTAACTACTGTATAAGTAAATATGGATCAAAAAAAGTCGCCCTCATCGTCACCTTTGGTACCTTAGCCGCCAAACAAGCCATTAAAGATGTCTCTAGAGCCTTAAATACCAGCCCAAATAAAGCCGATAGCCTAACCAAACTATTAGACTCTAATCTCACCTTAAAACAAAACTACCAAAACATCAAAATAAAAAACTTCCTTCAGATAAATAACGAATTTAAACCAGTCTATAAAATAGCTGCCAAATTCGAAGGCCTAAAACGCCATACCTCCCTTCATGCCGCCGGTATCGTCATGTCTAAATATAACCTAGATGAATATGTCCCCCTAGATAAAAACAAAGGCGAATTTTACGCCACCCAGTACGATAAAGACCACCTAGAAAATCTAGGCCTTCTAAAAATGGACTTCTTAGGCCTCAAAAATCTCACCTTAATTGCCAACATCTTAAATGAAATAGATAATCTGACCTTCGATACCATCCCCGAAAACGATAAAAAGGCCCTAAATATCTTTACCACCGTTAATACCACCGGTATCTTTCAGTTCGAATCTGAAGGCATGAAAAACTTCTTAAAAAAATTTAAACCAACCACCTTCGAAGACATCGTCTCTGCCTTAGCCCTCTTTAGACCAGGTCCTATGAAAAATATAGATTCATATATTAGAAGAAAACAAGGTAAAGAAAAAATAAACTATTTCCATGAAGACCTAGAGCAAATCTTAAAACCAACCTATGGCATCATCGTCTATCAAGAACAAATCATGCAAATAGCTCATCTAATGGCCGGATACTCCCTTGCCGAAGCCGACCTTTTAAGAAGAGCCATGAGTAAAAAAAGTGAAGCCATCTTACTCAAAGAAAAAGATAAATTCATTAAAGGCGCCGTCCAAAAAGGCTATGACATAGCCCTTGCCCAAAACGTCTATAACATGATTTTTAAATTTGCCGACTATGGCTTCAATCGCTCACACTCCGTAGCCTACGCCATGATATCTTACCGTATGGCCTACCTTAAAGCTCACTATCCTAAAATATTCATGAAACACCTCCTATCTAGTGCCATAAATAGTGAGACAAAAACTAAAGAATATATCTATGAGTGCGCTAAAAATAATATCCAAATAAGTAAACCTAATATCAACATCAGCAAAGATACCTATATCACCTTAAATAATCAAATAATATTCCCTCTTACTAATATCAAAAACGTTGGCCAAGCCGCCACCAACGCCATCTTAAAAGAAAGAGAAAAAGGAACCTTTAAAGACATCTTTGACTTTATATGTAGATGTTATAGTGGCCCTGTCACCACCAAAACCATCGAAGCCTTAATCTATGCCGGTGCTTTCGATACCTTCGGCTTTAATAAAAACACCCTAATTCAAAACTTAGATATCATCACCGGCTATAGTGAAATAGGAAATTACATTGCCGATGATACCTTCAAACCAGAACTACATAACTATAAAGAACTTCCAAATAAAACGCTCATGCAAAAAGAACTCGAAGTCTTTGGCTTTTATCTAAGTAATCATCCAATAACCGAATATAAAAAACAAAACCCTAAATCTATCGAACTAAAAAACGTAAGTAGCTACTTTGATAAAATTGTCGAAGCCATTGTCATCACCGATAAAACCAAAGAAATCGAAACCAAAAATAAAGATAAAATGATGTTCTTAACCGCCAGCGATGAACTAGCCCAAACCACCATTGTTATCTTTCCCAAAACCTATCAAACCATAAATAAAATAGAAGTAGGGGACATCCTAAAAATAATCGGTAAAGTCGAAAAACGCTTTGACCAATACCAAATCGTCGCCACTAAAATAACAAAATTAAATTAACCTATATATTTTTATCCAAAATTATGTTATCCTATTAATAGAGGTGAATAAAAGTGAAAGGGGAAAAATCTAAACTAATTTTAGTATATATTTTAATGATATTAGTCATTATCTTAGTTGTCGCTTTAACATTTAATATTTTAAATAAAACAGGAAAAAATAAAGATCAATCATCATATGCAAATGAAACACCAACCGTTGATATCAATCCATATCCAAACATATCCAAAGAGTGTACATTTGACCTTACTCTAGCTAGCTATCACGCCATGACGGGTCCTGGCTGTAAAGGTGGCTATAGTAGATATAACCTAACCGATATCAAACTAGGTGATAAAACTCTAGAAGCCGTCATCATCTACTCTGATAAAAATGGCCCTAAATCAGGACTGTATATAAATAAAACCAAAGTCATAAATAAAGTCGATAACCTTATAAATATTAGACTAGGCATATTTGATAATAAACTCTTTATTCTAAATAAAAATAATAATGAAGCAAATGTCTTAGTTTATAATAGTCTAGGTGAAAATGTCTATAACTTAAAAGACACCTTAGAAAATCTAAAACTATCAGAACCAAACTTTCAGACCATAAGTGATGAAAAAATAAGCACCAAAACCATCGACCCAAATAGTTTTGCCTTTGCTGCAAATAACTTCACCTTTAAGACTAGACTTATCGTAAATAATCAAATAATAAATGGCTCAAATTACATCGTAAACTTCACCGGTGAAGATTTCGAAGACCCAATAATTAAAGGATAGCTCTAAAAGCTATCCTTTAACATATCCAAAATCTTGTTTTGTTCCTCTAAAGAACTTTTGTTCCAAATAATTCCAAAAAACACCCCAAGACCAGGTAAGGTAATCTCATCCTTGTCATTAAACGAAGCCATAATCGCCTCCTTAATGTCCTCCTTACTAGCCCCTTTAAAATTACTCATAATGTGATTTTTAATACTAATATTCATATTTACCCCTCCTCAAAACTATTATGCTCCAAAATAAAAATATTTATTCAACTAAAATAATTAATCTCATATAATAAAATATGAAAACCTTAAATGATTTAAAAATAAACGAAGAAGCCATAATAACCTTTATCAAAAATAATAACCTAAAAAGAAGACTAATGGATGTCGGTTTTGTCAAAAATGCCAAAGTAAAACTAATCTTAAAAAACTTTGGTGATAATATGCGCGCCTATCAAATAAAAAATACCATTATGGCTCTAAGACTAAGTGATACCAAAAATATCTTTGTAAAATAGATATTTTTTTCTTTTAAAAAAAAGCATTTTGCTTTATAATAAAACCGGTGATAAAAATGAAAATAACAAACATCAAAAAAACAAAAAATAAATATCAAATAACCTTTGATAATGGTGAGATAATAAAAACAAATGACCATGTCATCGTAAATAGTAATCTTCTTTATAAAAAAAATCTCTCAAATAAAGAACTAGCTAACCTAAAAGAAGAAAATGAATACTATGAAAACTATGATAAAATTCTAAAAATGATTAACCGTAAAATAAGAAGTGAATATGAAATAAAAACCTTCTTAACCAAAAACGAAGTATCAAAGCCCGATATAGATAAAATCATAAATAAATTAAAAGACATAAATCTAATAAACGATGAACTTTTCGCCGAAGCTTTTACCAATGATAAAATAAACCTCACCCTAGAAGGACCTTATAAAATAAAAAAAGAACTAGAAGACCATAATATTCCAAATGAATATATTGAAAACGCCCTCTCAAACTTTACCCAAGACTTAATCGATTTAAAACTAGAAAAAATCATTAGTAAAAAAATCAAAGCAAACACCAAAGATACAGACTATATCTTTAAGCAAAAAACATTTATTTATCTTTCTAACTTGGGTTATAGTAGGGAAGATATCAGTAATCATTTAGATAAAGTAAAACTAAATAATAATCTCGAAAAAGAAATGGAAAAAATTTATAATAAATTAAAAACCAAATATGAAGGAAACATTTTATACCATAAATTAAAACAAAAACTATATTCCAAAGGCTTTACAGTAGAAGAAATAAATAACTTCATCGAAAAAACAGTTCATTAATTTGAACTGTTTGTAGCATTTAATGATGTATTAACAGAATCATCATAAGATTTCTTAAGTTCATCATCTGCAATATCTAAATCATATTTCTTCCTTAAAGCAACCAATGCCTTAGTCTGTAAAGTCGTATCACTGCTAATCTTCTCTTGAGTTAAATCGTCGATAACATCATCTTTAACCTTATCTAATGAAGGTTTTTCTTTTTGTTTAATACGGTAAATAATGTGATAACCATATTCTGATTTAACCGGCTCCTTAGAATATTCACCGTCCTTTAATTCTGTGCAGCCTTCCCAAAATTCATCGACAACAGAACCATAAGTAACCGTTAATTTTCCACCTTTACTAGCTGTTCCTTCATCGTCAGAATATTCCTTCGCTAAATCAGCAAACTTTTCTCCCTTATCAAGTTTCTTAATAATGTTTTCAGCTTCCTTCTTAGCTTTCTTCTCAGCTTCCTCTTTCTCCTCATCACTCATGTCATCCTTAGTGTTTGGACTAATCAAAATGTGCCTAGCCTCAATATCGCCAAAAATATTATCGTCATAATACTTTTCAATTTCAGAGTCCGTTAACTCATCTTTAACATAATTCTCTGTTACCACTTGTTTTTTATATTCCGTAATCAAAGCATCCTTAAAATCATCCTCACCAGAATAACCAGCTGATTTTAATGCCGCACTAAAATCTTGACCATAACTCTTGTAAGATTGTTTGTATGAGTTTAACTGTGAGTCCGCATAAGATTTAGCATCGTCATCCGTTTTAACCTCTTTATTTACAATATACTCATCAATCATATTAGTTAAAACAGAAGCTCCGCCTTGACTTTTAAGCTCATCATATAATTGTTCTGCCGTAATTGACTTACCATTTAACTTTGCTACAACTTCCTCGCCGTTTTTTAAAGTCGCAATTTTCCCGCAACCTGTAAGCATCATCGTTGACACTAATAATAAGGCGAATATTTTTTTCTTTTTCACTTAATATCTTCCTTTCATAATGTATGCTTTCATACATATTAAATAATACCAAAAATTCCTTTAAAATTCAACAATTTTGTTTATTTTTACCCAGAAGTAATCACACAAACTTAAATTTTCCATAAAATAATGTGAAAGGTAAAAAGGAGGATGATTTATATGTGTAATACCGGAATAAGCTCAGCAGCAATCGTATTAGTATTATTTATTCTTTTAATAATCATACTTGGAGCTTACCTATAAAGCCCTAGAAAGGAGTAATTATGGCTTGCAATAATTCATGTGAAAGACCATGCACTAACAATAATAGTTATTTAATTATCTTAGTACTATACATCCTATTAGCTATTTTGTTAGGGTCTGTATTCTTTTAATAAGGAAAAGTCGCGGCTTTTCCTTTTTCGGTATAAAAAATTTGACACCCCATATTTTCTGCTATAATAAAAAACACATTTAAGAAAGGAAGTTATATATGAGTTGGATATTAAATCTAGGATGTTATAAAAATAAAGGTATAATCTTAGAATACTGCAAAAAAAGCGACGAACCATTAATGCTAGCTAGTAAACAAATAAAACAAGATAAAGAATTTATGTTAAAAGCTTTTAAAGTTAACTCCAATGCCTTAAAATATACCGACAAAAAATTAAACGATGACGAAGAATTCATGCTAGAAGCCTTAAAGATTCGTGCCATAGCTGTCAAATACGCTAGTACTAGTAATAGATTAAAAGATAATAAAGACTTCATATCTAAAGCCATAAGTATAAAACCATTTGCCATAGAATATGCTAGCGATAGACTAAGAAATGACGAAAACTTTATCTTAAAAGCCCTTCAAATCAATCCTTATATTTTAAAATATGCTAGTTCAGAAGTTCAAAATAATTTAAAACGCTTAAACACAGCTGATAAAAAAGAACCAGAAACAAATGGTAACAACCTAGTAATTTGTCTTGACGATATAGACGAAGAAAACATCGACGATATAATCGCTTATCTAAATACCTTAAAAGAGAAAAAAAGACCCCAAAATATTCTTTAAATAAACCTAAAAAAAACATCAAGCTATAATTATACCTTTAGAAGAAACTAATAAAAAAGGCAAAAAAAAAGAAATCTGGTAAAACCAAAAGAAAATCAAAAAAACATTAACTAAAAGTTTTTAATTAAAATGTCAAGTGCAACTTTTGTGTGTCTGTAAATACTAAAGTCAGAGGCAGGTTAATGCTAATTTTT
>CALVVS010000021.1 GCA_944363925.1 uncultured Bacilli bacterium
GTTGACACTCAATCAGAGATGAGAGAGTGTCATATTTTTATTGCTATTACCAATAAGGTAAGGAGTAATAAAATGATAGCGATAAGACGAAGGACTTTTATTATAAAAGTTCTTTTCTTCATTTCTATCCCTCCTTTCTTTCTCAAGATTGGAGGACGACACTCACATCAAACGTTCCTATTAAAATTATATAATAAATATATTCATAAAAAAAGCAAACAAGAAATGTTTTTAATAAAATTTCAAGAATGTATGTTATAATTTAAATAGTGATTGCTTCTTATATTAAATTGTTAACAAGTTGTAGATAATTTTCCCGGTGGCACCAACTTTAGAAATATGTTCGAACTATTACTAGTTCGTTTTTTGATGATTTTTAAATCTTGTGGTCGAATAGCAGTCGAATAGTGGTCGAAAAATGGTTGGAAAAATTATTTGCTTTTAAAACTTTTAAAATATTTATTGTGATTATAAAAAATAATTAGTCAGATATATCTGACTAATTAATAAAAATGTTAATATATAAAATTTTATTTAACTTTTTTTAAATCATAAATGATATCTGAATTATCGCATACGTTTTTACTATGAGTAACAATAATTACACATTTGTTTTCTTTATGAGCTAAAGATTTAAAAATTTTTAAAATATCATCTTCAGTTTCTTTATCTAAATTTCCAGTAGGTTCATCAGCAATAATGATTTGAGGATTATAAGATAGACTTCTAGCAATTGCCACTCTTTGTTGTTCCCCTCCTGATAATTTTAAAACTCTTTTATCGTAATATTTTTCTTTAAGGCCAACACTTTTCATTAATTTTAATATAGACTCTTTTTTATTTTCATATTTTTTAAATTTAATTTTACATCATTAAATATTATAAAATCTTTATGTAAATAGTCTTTTCTTCTTAATTCTTTATTAATTCTAGCTAAAAGTTCGTCAATATGAAATGGTTTTGTTAAATAGTCATCAGCGCCATTATTAAAACCTGTCATTTTATCTTCTATTTCACTTTTAGCAGTAAGCATTATTATTTTAGAATGTATGTTTTCATTTCTTAAATCTTTTAATATCTCAAAGCCATTTTTATTAGGAAGCATGACATCTAAAACAATTAAATCATATACACCAGTTAAAGCTTCTTCATATCCTTTTAAACCATCAGAAGCAATATCTACTAGATAATTATTATATTTTAATGTAGCTCCAATAGCATCAGCCAAATTATATTCATCTTCAACTATTAAAATTTTCATAAAATATCACCTAATAATATATTTTATAAAAGAAAGCTTAAATTAAACTTAAATTAGTAATAAATAATTATAATTGATTTTTGTAAAAACTATTTAAAATAAAAAAAATACTATTATCTATAATAAATAAATTTTCTAATAACACCAGAATAATAAAAACCCAAACTTATAAAAATTTGAGTTTTTATATACCTTAACTTAAGTTGCCACAAATAAATAAGCATAATAAATAATAAACATTAAAAGCATAAATGCCGCTTCTTTCCTACTAATAGTTTTTTCACTTCTCGCAAACAAGTAAAGACAAACAGAAGATAAAAACACCACCAAAATATCAATAAAATTAAACCCACCTAAACTAACATTACCATAAATAACCACTGGCAAACCTAAAACAACACACACATTAAAAATATTAGTACCAATAATATTGCCAATGGCCATATCAAACTCACCTTTTTGTGCACTTGTAATAGTCATAACAAGTTCCGGCAAACTAGTACCTATAACAATTACTACCATCGTAATTATCTTCTTGCTTATATTAAATTCTTCAGCCAAAGCTACCGCATTATCAACAATAAGTTCACTACTAAAAGCCGTCACCAAAAGAGCTAAAACAATTAAAAGAATAGACATAATAGGACCATACTTAATCTCACTATTATTATCACTATCTTTACCTCTGTGCAAAAGACCAACCAAATAACTCACAAAAACACTAAAAAATAATAATAAAACTAAACCGTCAGCTCGGGAAAAAACATTTCTCGTAAATGGATCAAATAACCTATCAAGCATAAGAATTGCAAAAACAGACGTAATCAAAAATAAAATTGGTAACTCCTTTTTTATAGTCGCATGCCTTACCCTAATAGGTCTAATAAAAGCAGCCAAACCTATAATCAAAAATACATTTACAATAGTACTACCTATCACATTCGCAAATGCAATTTGGCCATCACCATTTTGAACACTTTGAAATGAAATAGCTACTTCCGGTGCACAAGTACCAAAAGCCATAATCGTAAGTGCCACTAACATCTTTGGTACATTAAATCTTAAAGCCAAAGATGAAGAAGCATTAACTAAAACATCAGCTGCTCGAACAATTAAAAATAGCCCTATAATAAGTAAAATAAATTCCCCCATCTATTCCTCCTTATATTTAGAAGTAAATAAATCCTGATTTAAAATTGGCTCATCTTCACTAATCTTAGGTAAATCATCCAACGATTTTAATCCAAAATAATCTAAAAATTGATCAGTAACTCCATATAAAATAGGCCTGCCAGGTAAATCAGATTTTCCAACCTCTTTAATTAAATTCTTAAGTATAAGTTTGCGCATCACATATATAGAACCAACACCTCTAATTTCATCAACCATCATTCTTGTAATCGGCCCATTATAAGCAATAATTGCTAAAACCTCTAATGCTGCTGAACTTAAAGTGTCAGAAACCTCTTCACTAACTAAATCTCTATAAAAATCCGCATGTTCCTTTTTTGTCACCAACTTAAAATTATCATTAAAAATCTCTAATTTCAAACCCCTTTCAGCGCTCATCAAATCACGTTCATATTCATCAATTATTTTTTGTAATTCAACATCAGATATACCTAAAATCTTAAGTAATCGATCCTTTGAAATTCCCTCATCACCAACTACAAATAATATTCCTTCCAAAACCGCCTTCAAATTCACACTATACCTCCTCATTAGAAAATAACCAAATCTCATCTAAATTCCTGTTCTGCTTAATCCGTAAATTACCTTTCTTCGCCAAATCTAATATTGCTAAAAAAGTAACCACCACATAACTTCTATTTCTAATGTCAAATAAATCTTCAAACTTTACTTTCTTATTTTTTCTTAACCTATACATAATATCATGACACCTCTTACCAACATAATATTCTTTTCTTGTCACCACCGTCTCCAAAGGTTTCTCATAATATTTTCTTTTTTGAAACTCCATAAAAGCTTTAACCAAATCATCTAAAGAAATATCATCATCTAATTTAACATCGTCACTCCTAAAACTAGTAAGTTCACTAGGCACTTTAGAATATAAATATTTTCTTTCCTCTTCCAAACCTCTAAATTCTAAAGCCATCTCTTTATATTTTTGATACTCTAAAAGTCTATTAATTAAATTTTCTCTAGGATCATCTTCATAATCATCTGTATCCTCATCCTTATCATCAGGTAAAAGTTCCCTTGACTTCATCCAAATTAACTCAGCCGCCATAACTAAATACTCACTATCAACATTTAAGTTAAGACTTTCCATACTGTCAATATAATCTAAATATTGCTCAGTAATCTCCGCAATATTAATATCAAAAATATCAATATCAGCTTCCTTAATCAAATGTAAAAGTAAATCAAGCGGTCCTTGAAACTTATCTATTGTAAACTTATACTCCATACCTGTATCACCTTAAACAATTATATCATTTTCTCATTTAACAGTTCAAGTAACACTAAAAAGGAAAATTTCCAAAACAAAATAATAAACTTTAATAAAGAGGGATAAACATGGTAGCACGTATAATTTTCTTTCTAATCGGTTTTGGTCTTAGTGTTGTCGGTTTCGTTTTTATCATTAATTACTTAAATTTAATAACTATTGGGTATAGTTTAAAAGAATATGTTCACTTTATAAGTAGTAGTATAGAATGTTTGATTGGACCACTAGGTCTTTTAATCACATCACTCGCAATCTTTCTTCCAGGAGGCAAAAAAAATGAACTACATATATGATGTTTTATTAAACTTTCAAAAAGAATACTATGATTTCTTTGATTGGAATCAAAATGACAACCTCTACCACATGCGTAAAGTCCCAATCATTAAAGTAACTAACTTAAACTTAAAAGAAATAAAAAACAATATCATTAAATTTGATAACAACCTTTTAAACCTAATAAATAATAAAGCTGAAAGATTCTCTAAAAACACAATATCTAAACAAAAATACATTTTTATTATTAGTAATGAAAATGAATGCCTAGCTCTCAAATTAAATAAAAATGGCATAATAACTCATAAAAGCTCCTTACTCCCAAATGAACAAGACGACATAATAGAAATATCAAAAATACAAAAAATTACAACCCTAAATTATAAAATAATAAAAAAACAACCTATAAATAACTTTCAAACCAGATTTGAATTAGAAAACAAAAAATTCATTATAGATGAACTAGACAAAATATATAAACAAAATAATTTTCTAAAACTAAATTATCTGTGTCTCGAATGTTTTAACCACACAGAACCAACTATAAATAAAGCCTACTTAAAATTAAAACAAGAAATACAAAAAGCAAATAAAAACTTCATAAAACTATATAACATTTTTAAAATAATAAACCAAAAATAAAAGGGATAATTCCTATCCCATAAGTTGAAATATAAATGGTAAAGCTATAATAAAAGCAATCAACAAAACAAACAAAACAATCAAGAAATTTTTAGTAGCTTTTTTATCTTTAATAAGCTCAATATTCTCATCCTCTTTATTCTGAGCCATAACTGTCTCAGGTGTAACTGGCATTACCGGTGTAACCCCTGCCATAGTTCCAACTTCTGAAGCAACTTGTGTAGTATTAGCCTCTACTGCTGGAGTAGCTTGCGGCGTAGTATCACCAGTATTTATTGGTTCTACTGATGGAACCGGATTTACATTATTTGTATTTACCGAATCTACTGGTGTTGGAGCCACATTAACCGTTGGCTCTGTTACTGTTTCTTGACTAACAGTATTATCCACATTTAATGGTTCTACCGGCGTTGGAACTGCATTAACCGTAGGCTCTGCCACCGTTGCTTGACTAACAGTATTATCTACATTTAATGACTCCACTGGTGTTGGAGCTGGGGTTGACATTATAGGCTTATTAACTTCCAAAGTCTCTGTTGTAGCAGCAGTTGGTGTCGTATTTTGCGCCGTAGTATCCACTTGATTAGCAAAATCAAAGCTATAATTCATTGTATTTTGATTATCATTGTTATTTACCGTATTATTTTTTTCATCCATATTAATAATCCCTCCATATTCTAAAATAATTATATCTAAAATACACAAAAAAGTCAAAATAAAACTGATAGCTTAAAAACTTATCAGTTTTATTTCATATTATAATATTCACGAACTTTTTTATTAATCTCTTCTGATATTTTAGGATTAGCCTTTAAATACTCCTTGACATTTTCCTTACCTTGTCCTATTTTTTCACCATTATAAGCATACCAAGCTCCAGATTTTTGAATAATATCAGCTTGTGAACCTAAATCTATAAGCTCGCCCTCATGAGAAATTCCGCTGCCATACATAATATCTACTTCACAAGATTTAAAAGGCGGAGCCATTTTGTTTTTAACAACCTTAACTTTAACCTTATTTCCAACAATCTCATTTCCAAGCTTAATTTGCTCACTTCTTCTAATATCAAGTCTAATAGAAGAATAAAACTTAAGCGCTCTACCACCAGGTGTCACTTCAGGATTACCATAAGCAACTCCTACTTTTTCTCTAAGTTGATTAATAAAAATTGCTATCGTATTCGTCTTATTAATAACTCCGGCTAACTTCCTTAAAGCCTTACTCATAAGTCTAGCTTGAAGGCCAACCTGCGAATCACCCATTTCGCCCTCTATCTCAGCCTTAGGAACCAAAGCTGCAACTGAATCAATTACAATTACACTTATAGCCCCACTTCGCACTAAAGCCTCAGTAATCTCTAAAGCCTGTTCACCATTATCTGGCTGAGAAAGCAATAACTCATTTATATCAACGCCTAGATGTGCCGCATACTGTGGATCCAAAGAATTTTCCGCATCGATAAAAGCAACCTTGCCACCAGCCTTTTGAGCTTCCGCTATCGCATGTAAAGCAAACGTTGTCTTACCGCTAGACTCTGGGCCATAAATCTCAATAATTCTTCCCTTAGGATAACCGCCAATACCAAGTGCCACATCAAGTGCAATACTACCACTAGATATAACATCTATCTCACGGTGTTCATTATCACCCAAACGCATTAAAGAACCTTTTCCAAATTGTTTCTCAATATCCGCTAAAACTTGTTTCAAATTTTGATCAACATCACTAGTTGTTTTTGCCATTTATTTTCCTCCTTCTTCACTCCTACAATGACATTTTATAATATTTAAAAATAAAAGTCAACACTTTTGCGAACATTTGTTCAAAAAATAAAATAAATAAAAAGGAAATATTACATTCCCTCACCAAATATATATTTTTTATTCATTGTAAAATATTGAATACCAGAAATAATTGAAAGAACAGCTGCCACAATAAGTAAGAAATCTGATATATGAATATTCCAAAGTTCAAATGGCAAGTTATAAAATAAAGTCATAACAATACCTACCATAAGTGAAGCAGTCTTAAACTTACCAGTCTTAATCGCTGCTACTACATTTCCCTTAGAACCGGCCACCATCTTAATAGAATCAACAATCGTATCTCTAACAATAATAACAACTGGAATAATTGGATGAATAAAACCTTGCGCACATAAAATAATCAAAACTGAATTAACTAAAATCTTATCTGCAATCGCATCCATCATCTTACCAAAATCTGTAATCAAATTACGTGAACGTGCAATATACCCATCCACAAAATCTGTAAGTGATGCAATAATAAATAACACTCCTGCAATCGGATAACGAATATCAACCCGAATAGTTTCATTAATAAAAAGTTGTGTTACATTAATTCCCATTGCCGAAAATGGAAAAAGTAATATAAGAATAATTAAAAACGTCATAAAAATTCTAGCCATTGTTAACTTATTTGGCAAATTCATAAATAACTACCTACTTTCTGTTATAATTGTCCCTTCGACAAAATCATCACTATCTTCATGATTCAAACTAAAAATCAAATAAACAATTAAAATAATTAATAAAGTAATAATTGCATAAATAGTAAACATAATAATCGAAGTTCTATTTTTTCTTTCAATCGTATAAGGAGACTTAATCTTTTTTGTTTCCTTTTTCTTTTTTTTCGCAGCTTTAATATCATCTAGAGAAAGTCTTGAAGTATAATCAAACAAATATTCATTAAATTCATCGATCAAATCTTCTTTATCAAGACCTAAATACTTCGCATAATCTCTAATAAAATACTTTAAATAAAAAACATCCTTAAAAGCCTCTGAATTTCCCGCTTCAATATTTTCAATCTGAGTTGGCCTTAATTTTAAATCTTCAGCCACTTCTTCAATTGAAACACCAATGCTTTCTCGGGCTTCTTTTAATTTTTCGCCAATCTCTTTCATTATAATCCTTCCTTAATTATATAAATAAAATAATATTTTATAAGCCATGTTCTGTTCCTATTACTAGGTGCAAACATTTATCTATCACATAAAGCAATCCCATAAGAAATTCTTGTTCTCTCTTATTAGGCTCCCCTACCAAAATTTGGGTTTCTTACTTGCGGGGTTTACCACGTTTCACTCTTTTATTTCTAAAAGCATCGTCACTGCGGCACTTTATAGAGCATCACCATATTCAAAGAACTTAGGTTAAACTCTGCCGTTAGTCAAAAAACTACCATAGGTTATTTTTTCCCTATGCACAAACACTACAGTCATCACAGACTGTGCAAGCATGGACTTTCCTCTACATTATAAAAATGCAGCGTTTGCCAAAATATTATTTTACTCCATCACCATAAATAATCTTCTCTAAATTAGATAATCTTCTAAGTAAATCAGCATTAGAAACTTCTGTCGGAGCCGCATTTCTAAGCACATCCAACTTAGTTCTCGCATTACGTACTTCTTGTTTTAATCTAATATTTTCATCGATTAAATCTTTTTTCTCACGTTCAAGTTCTTTAATCATCGAAATCATCTCATCATAATCATTTATTACCTCGTCTAAGAATTTATCCACCTCTTGGGGTCTATAACCTCTTGTATCAATTTTAAATTCTTTTTCCAAAATATCTTTTGGTGTAAGTAATAATCTTTCTTGAAGCACGGTCATCCCCTCCTTAAACACTATCATTTTCTCAAAAAAAAGACTATTTGTCAATGACCATATATTGCCATGAAAATAATCAATTATTTAGTCTTAATTTTTGTTTTATTTTCCAAATCATTAACAACAAAGTCTGCTTTATCTGGACATAAAGAAATCATTTCACTTTTCACATTAAGTATCTCTAAAGCAATTTCCTCTTGTCTTTTAATCAAGCCCATAAGCTTCTCATACAATAAATTAAACTTTTCTTCATCAGCTATTTTTTCAGCAGATACACTTGAAAAATCATTTAATAAATCAACTCCACCTTCAATAAACTGATATTGTAAATCCTTATCTGCAAACTGTAAAGCCTCTATATTTTGTCTTATAGCCGTAATCACAATCTCGTTATCCTTTTTTAATCTATCACTCGCATAAGCTAAATCAAGTCCATTATGACTAACCGCTATAAGCACCAATAATTTATCATCCCTAGCTGCCTTAGATCCATATTGTAAAGAAACTCCTGATTCTATTCTTTTAATCCATACTTGTCTTGCATTTTCACTAAACATATTTCCAACTCCTTAAAATTATTGATTATTATAACACACATATATAACTTGTCAAATCAATATTTTAAAACCTTACTTTTACTATTTTCCAAAGTATCAAAATCTAAATTACAATTAAATTGCATAAGTAAAAACTTGATCTTATTTTTCCTTTCAATAATTAATTTTTCATCATTAATAAGCCTTTCATACTCCTTTTTCAATGTATCATCAACTGAACCATCAAATAAAATCCCATTTTCATAGCAAGAACTCAAAAAAGTATTAATAACATCCTCATCTTTTTGCAAATCATCACTAGCGTACATTATAGCTTTAGGAAAAGTTTCCATCGCCATTAAAACAAGCTCTTTATCATTTTGTAACCTCATACTCAAACTTGCAATTGCTAAACCATCATTTTTTATAGCCAAATAAGCAAGTTCCCTATTATCACGTAAATCTTCACAAACATATTGTAAAGCATTACCACAATTACTTACAGCCGCAAAAGCAACCTCATAATCAGCACGCAACCTTTCACTAGCATACTTTAACGCCAAACCATAATTACTCACAGCCGCCATAACTACATCTTTATTATCACGCAACTTCATACTCGCATAACTTAAAACATTACCATTTTCTAAAACAGCTAAAAGTACAATCTTCTTTATAGCACGTAGACGTTTACTCGCATACACAAAAGCACTTGGATTATTCTTAATAGCTTTGGTAACAATTTCTTCATCATTACGCAGTTCCTTACTCGCATAAACTAAAACTCCGCCATCATTTAAAACAGCCGCTTTTACAACATCCTTATCACCTTGTAATCTCAAACTCGCATACTTCAAATCATACCCTTGTCTACTGACTGCAAACAAAACAATATCCTTATCGTCCTGCAATCTCTCACTAACAAATGCTAAAGACTGACCTTGTTCAATTAAACTAATAACCTTCTTTTTATCATCAATTCTAAATTTACGCCCCATTATTCTCACCATATCTATTATATCAAAAAAGACTATTCTAAAATAGCCTTAATTCTCCTAACTCCCGCACTACTAGCTTCCTCTTTTTTAATCTTAAAATGTCCAAGCTCTCCTGTATGACTAACATGTGGGCCACCGCATAACTCCATTGAGATATCATCAATTTTGTAAACAGTAACTACATCTGGATATCTATCTATAAATGTACATTCCGCACCAGACTGAATTGCTTTTTCCTTACTCATTTCTAATTTTTCAACTGGCAAATCTTCTTCTATCCATTTATTAACTAACTCTTCCGTCTGTTTTTTCTCTTCATCAGTCATTTTATGATCGCAAGGAAAATCAAACCTTAACCTCTCTGGTGTAATATTACTACCAAGTTGATGTACCTCTGGTCCAATAACTTTCTTTAAAGCCGCATTAAGTAAATGTGTAGCTGTATGATATTTAGTTTCTACCTCACTATTACCAGAAAGTCCTCCTTTAAATTTACCTTTTGAAGCCGTTCTAGATTTTTCTTGATGTTCTCTAAATTTCTCATAAAATCCATCCAAATCAACTTTCATCCCTCTATCATCGGCCTCTTCTAAAGTAAGTTCAATTGGAAATCCATAAGTATCGTAAAGTTTAAAGGCAATATCTTTATTAATAACCTTCGTATCCATGTCTACTAACTTTTCAAACTCCCTTAAACCTTTTTCGAGAGTTTTTACAAACTTCTTTTTCTCGCTAGACAAAACATCTAATACAACTTGCTTATTATCAAAAAGCTCACTATAATACTTCTCATATTTTTCGATAACCATTAAAGCAATTTGTTCATCAAAATCACTTTCCATTAAAAGTCCAAGCTTTCGTGCTTGACGAATATACCTTCTAATAAGTCTTCTCAAAATATATCCTTGATCAGTATTACTAGGTTTAATACCAGCAGGATCAGCCGCAATAAACACCGATGTTCTAATATGATCAGCTATAATTCTCATAGACTTTTCATTACCCTCATAAGATAAACCACTAATTTTTTCTAATCTTTTAATAATATCAGACCAAATAGACGATTTATAATTATCATCTACTCCTTCCAAAACAGCTACAATACGCTCAAGTCCCATACCAGTATCAACATTTTTTTGCTTTAACTCTGTAATATTTCCATTTTCATCTTTATAAAATTCCATAAAAACATTATTCCAAATTTCTACCCATCTATCATCTGAAGGATCAAACTTTTCTGGAATATCATCATCACTTCGAAAATAAAAAATTTCAGTATCCCCACCACAAGGACCAGATTCACCAGCAATCCAAAAATTGTCCTCAGCTCCTAAATAAGCAATTCTATCTTCACTAATTCCAAGCTCTTTCCAACGATTTGCGGCCACTTCATCACGAGGAATTTTATTATCGCCCGCAAACACCGTAATAGCAAGTCTTTCTAAAGGAATATTTAAAACTTTAGTCAAAAATTCAAAACTATAACCAATTGCTTCTTTTTTAAAATAATCTCCTAAACTCCAATTACCAAGCATCTCAAAAAACGTATGATGCGTTTTATCACCAATTTCATCTAAATCAGTTAAACGGACACATTTTTGATAATCACAAAGCCTCCTGCCGTATGGATGTTCCTCACCCATTAAATAAGGAACAAGCGGTTGCATTCCAGCTGTATTAAATAAAACTGTCGGATCATTTTCCGGCACAATTGGACTACTTGGTATTTGCTTATGACCATTTTTCTCAAAAAACTTTATAAATTCATCTCTAATATTCATGTTCTACCTTCCTAACTACATCTAAAACTTTTTCCTTTAAATCTTCTAAAGTTCCGTCATTATGAATCACATAATCGTAATTATTATACTCGTCCAAAGCCACCTCCGTCAAATGCTTTTGTTCAGTTTTGGTTAAAACACTATCATATCCATCGCGAATTATCCTTATATTTATCACATTTTCAAAAATTTTCTTTGGCCACTCAAGTTCATTTGGAAACCTCGCATCAGAAATTGTAATAATATCAAAATAATAACTATAAACCTTTATATCTTCACATATCCGTCTCACAAAAAAATCATTATCTATTTTTTTGCGTATAATATCAGTTCCCAGTTCCTGTAATAATTCTCTAGGTTTATTCTCTTCCTTACCATCCCAATCACTTATCTTCTTCGCATACTCTTTAATATAACTTCCATAAGCCAAATTTATAACTCTTAAACCTTTCTTTTCATAAATTTCTTTAATATCTAAAGCCACTGTATCCTTACCATGTCTAGCCTTACCAGAAATAACAAATATTTTCACAAAAACTCTCCTCCCATATGTAAAAACCACTTAACTGTGGTTTTCTTCTTCATATATTTTATTATCCTTTTCAATAATTCCATACTTGTCATCATAAAACTTAAATATCGTTTTTACAGCTGCTATAACCGGCGTTGAAATAAGCATTCCAACAATTCCAAAGAAATAGCCAAAAACAAGTAAACCAAGCATAATTGTTACTGGATGTAATTTTGTTGTCTTTGACATAATAATTGGTTGTAAAAAATTACCTTCCAAAAACTGAATAACTGCAATAACTACTAATGTCAAAATACCAATCGTCGGACTTTGTGTAAGACCAACAATAACTGCAGGTGCTCCACCAATATAAGGACCGGCATAAGGAATAATATTAGTAAGCCCGCAAAATAGTCCAAATAACATTGGAGCCTGTAAGCCAACTACCCAAAATGCTAAAGATGAAAGTACAAATATAAGTGTACAATCTAAAACAGCACCTTTAACATAACTTCTAAGTGAACCATTAACATCATCTAATAATTCAACCGTCGTTTTTCTAATTTTTTTTGGAATAAAATTAAATAAATTAGAACTATTATCAAAATTTACAATCAAGAAAAAGCCAATAATAAGTCCTAAAACAAACACTCCAAGACCTGAAAACAAACTAGATATAACACCTAAAATATTTTGTGGTAATGTCGTAGTAATATTTGTCGCAAAACTCTCAAGTGAAGCAAACGCCTCTTGCTTCATCTTTTCAAAATCAATTAAATTAGAACTTTCTAAATTATTAAATAAATCATTACTCCAATCTTTAACCGTATCAAATACATTAGGAATAATTCGTGCAAATTCACGAACCTGGTCGATAAGTAATGGTATAAGCGTAACCAAAACTAGAAAAATAACCAAAAAGATAATCAAATAAGTAATAACTGCACCTAAAGTTCGTTTAACCTTCTTTGTTTCTAACCACTTAATAAACGGATCAAATAACCAAGCTATTAAAATACCAATAAAAAGTGGTAAACAAATTTCTAAAATTTTAAAAATAAAATCCAATATTTTTGTTTCTTTAAATAATCTTATAACCACATATGCAATAGCTGCTATAAGTAAAAAATATAAAACTCTCAAAACTTTAGAGGCCAAATCCGTAACCTCATTTACTCTTTTAATATCTAACTCTTTACTAACCTTGCGTCCAAACATATTAATCACCTAGACTGTCAATAACTCTTTTTCTTTTTCTTTTTCTTTTTCGTCTATTACTTTATTGTATTTATTAATTAACTCTTGAACATCATCCATCAAATTATCTTTTTCATCATCAGTTAAATCTTCGTTTTTCTTAATTTCATTATTACTATCTTGCCTAATATTCCTTAAATTAATTTTTCCTTCTTCCGCAATTTGTTTAACTTGTTTAACATATTCTTTTCTAGTTTCTTCAGTAAGTGCTGGAATATTTAAAATAATACACTCTCCATTATTATTAGGAGTAAGTCCTATATTAGCTTCATATATTCCTTTTTCAATATCACCTAAACATGACCTATCAAAAGGTTTAATCATTAGCTGTCTAGCTTCTGGAATTGAAATAGTAGCTAAAGATTTTAAAGGTGTAGGTGTCCCATAATAACTAACCATAACAGCATCTAATATAGCCGGATTAGCTCTGCCAGCTCTAACATTTGTAAAACGTTTTTCCATCGTTTCAATTGCTTGTTTCATTTTACTTTCAGTTTCATTTAAAATATTATCCATCTTATCACTCTCCATAAAATAATTATAATATATTTAAAATTTATGCGCAAGAAAATATAGAATAAAAGCCAAAATAAATTTTAATTAAATTTAAAGATGATAAACTAGTTTACTTTTTTAAAACTAAGACTACTTCATAGATCTACATAGTCGCTAACCTAATATATATTTATCAAAATTTATGATTAAACAAATTATCCTATTCCTTTTCAAACACCATATTACATATAAAACAAAAAAATAAATGCTCAAATAGGCATTTATTTCACTAATACTTTTTCTTTTTGCTTATTCATTGCATTTAAAACAGCATAACTAAACACATCAGAACTATTTTGATAATTCATAATTTGATTTAAACTAAAACGACAATTAATAAATTCAGCATAACTCTCATCCAACACCAAACTAGAATAACTTATATTACTAATAAAATAATCATAATCAATTTCACTTTCATACTTTTTTAAAACCATGTGTTCTAGCAAAGTCCTATTATCTGCTTGTACATCGTTCAAAAAACAATTAAATGCAAATTCTGTATCAAAATTGTCAAATTTATCTGTAATCAAAATATTTAAAATTCCTTCATTAAACTTTAAAAAATCATCCTTACTTAAATCATGTTTAAAATATGCGCCATTTCTTCCACCACTATTAACTGAAGAAAAATAAGCATTAACTTTGAAATTTTCTAAAGGAATATTTTTAACCTTTGAAATTTCTTTTAATATATCACCTAAATTAACATAAATAAATTTATCCTTCCCAAAATTTTTCAATGCTTTGACATCACTTTTAACTTCTTTTTTCAAAGTAGCCATTTTTTGTTTTAATGAATGCAAAGCTTCCTCTTTAATTTTAATTTCTTCCTGCACCCTTTCATATTCTTCCATATAATTTTTAAATTCACTATTCATATTTTTCCACCTTTCAAATTATAGACTATCCTTTAAAATATTATATTTTTCCATAAACCTCTCATAAAGCAAATCACATTTACTTTGATTCATCTCTAAAGTATCTCTTAATGGATTTTTAATTCTAAGTTTCTCATATTTAGAAAACCCCAAATGATGAAAAGGTAAAAACTCTATTTTTTTAACATTTTTAATCTTTAAAACATAACTAACTAAACTATCAATATATTCCATACTATCCATCAAATTAGGTACTATAACTTGACGAATCCAGACAGGTTTTCCACTTCTATTCAGTTCACAAATAAACCTCTCACTTTCGTCAATATTTAAACCCGTTAACTTTTTATATCCATCAGCCAAAGTATACTTAACATCAAATATAATTAAATCAACTAAATCTAAAATTTCTTTATAGTCTCCAAGACCAACACCAGCTGTATCTAAAGCTATATTAATGCCTTCTTTTTTAAGTAACTTACAGCATTCAAGTAAAAAATCTATTTGTAAAAGCGGTTCTCCACCAGAAAAAGTCACCCCGCCTTTTTCACCAAAATAAGGTTTATTTCTAATTATCTTTTTAACTAATTCCTCTGGTGTGTAATTATCCTTACTCTTATTCCACATTTCTGGATTATGACAATATAAACATCTAAGCTTACATCCCGTCAAAAACACTACAGTTCTAATACCAGGACCATCAACTAAGCCCATTGTCTCAATAGAATCAATAGAGCCACTACATTTTTTCATGAAATGTCCTTGCAATAACTTCCTCTTGTTGTTTTCTTGTAAGTCTATTAAATCTAACTGCATAACCAGATACTCTGATTGTTAAAAGTGGATATTTATCGGGATTATTCATCGCATCTATTAACATTTCTCTATTTAAAACATTAACATTCAAATGATGCGCCCCTTGAACAAAATAACCATCAAGTAAAGAAACTAAATTCTCTACTCGCTCTTCTAAAGAGTGGCCTAAAGAAGTTGGAACAATACTAAATGTATTAGAAATACCATCACGGCAACAATTCGCATAATCTAGTTTAGCCACTGAATTAAGTGAGGCAATAGCTCCACTACTATCCCTTCCATGCATTGGATTAGCGCCAGGTGCAAAAGCCTCACCTGCTTTTCTACCATCAGGAGTAGCTCCTGTTTTTTCACCATAAACCACATTAGAAGTAATTGTTAAAACAGATAATGTTGGATGAGCATTTCTATAACATTTATGTTTAGAAAGTTCCTTAAACATCTTATCTAATATATCTTTGGCAATGTTGTCTACCCTATCATCGTCATTACCATATTTAGGATAGTCTCCATCTATTTCAAAATCGATTGCAATGCCTTCTTTATTTCTAATAGGCTTAACCTTCGCATACTTAATAGCAGATAAAGAATCAGCCGCCACTGAAAGTCCAGCCACACCATAAGCCATTAATCTGTTAACCAAAGTATCATGTAAAGCCATCTGTCCAGCTTCATAAGCATACTTATCATGCATATAATGAATAATGTTCATTGCATTAGAATAAATCTCAGCTTCTTTTTCGATCATTTTAAAGTAAGCTTCTTTAACCTTATCGTAATCTAATACCTTATCAGTTATTTTATCAAAACCTTCGACAACTAACTCTTCAGTTCTTTCATCAATACCACCATTAATTGCATATAAAAGTGACTTAGCTAAATTACACCTAGCTCCAAAAAACTGCATATCTTTACCCTCACGCATTGCCGAAACGCAGCATGCAATCGCATAATCATCACCATAAACAGGTCTCATAACCTCATCATTTTCATATTGAATAGCATCTGTTTCAATACTCATTTTAGCGCAGTATTTTTTAAAATTTTCAGGAAGCTTAGTAGACCATAAAACTGTCATATTAGGTTCTGGTGAAGTATCTAAATTAGTTAAAGTATTTAAAATTCTATAGCTTGTCTTCGTAACCATACTCTCACCCTCATTGGTCATACCACCAATAGAGCACGTTACCCAAGTTGGATCTCCAGAAAAAAGTTCATCATAATCAGGAGTTCTTAAATGTCTGACAAGTCTAAGTTTAATAACAAACTGATCAATTAACTCTTGAATTTCTTCCTCCGTAATTAATCCGGCTTTTAAATCTCTTTCAAAATAAATATCAAAAAATGCATCTACTCTACCCAAACTCATAGCTGCCCCATTATTTTCTTTAACAGAAGCTAAATAACCAAAATAAGTCCACTGTACAGCTTCTTTAGAATTAGTTGCTGGACCAGAAATATCAAATCCATATCTAGCAGCCATTTTTTTAATCTCATCTAAAGCCCTATACTGCATTGAAACTTCTTCTCTAAGTCTAATCAAATCATCGGTCATTGGACCAACTAACTTACTATCCCACTCTTCTTTCTTTTGCTTCATCAAATAATCAATACCATATAAAGCTACTCTTCTATAATCTCCAATAATTCTTCCTCTACCATAAGCATCGGGCAAACCTGTAAGTAAACCATTATGTCTAGCTCTTCTAATTTCATCAGTATAAACGTCAAAAACGCCCTGATTATGAGTTTTTCTAAATTCATTAAAATATTTATCAACAGTTGAATCTAATTTATAACCATAAGCATCTAACTCTTGATAAACCATTCTAATACCGCCATAAGGATTAACCATCCTTTTTAAAGGTGCATCCGTTTGCAGGCCAACAATTACATCATCATCTTCATTAATGTAACCAGGTTCAAAAGCATTAATACCGCTCATATGAACTGTATCAACATCTAAAACATGTTTTTTTAACTCTTCCTTAAGTAATTCGAGACACTTTCCCCAAACACTATCTGTTTTCTTAGTAGTTCCCTTTAAAAATGATTCATCTCCATCATATTTTGTATAATTAACTTTAATAAAATCACTAACATTAATTTCTTTCGTCCATTTACCTTCCTTAAAATCTTTCCATGCGTCCATAACATCACCCTACTTCCTACATAAAATTATAATATGTCAGTAAAACTATAGTCAACAAGAAACATATGTTTCACACAAAAAAATTATAAGCCAAACACTTATAACTTTCAAAAATTAATTTTCCTTAAATCATTTATCGCTACTTTAAATGAATATAAATTTTTATTGATATAGGCAAACTATCTATTCATATTTAAAAATAATCAATAAATGTTGAATTCATAACTTTTTCACTCATCAGGCAAATACTGTAAATTTAATCCATTTTTAGATACGACCTTTAAATATGATTTTCTTATACTTCGCTTCATATATAATTACTTCTTTAGAAAACATTCCTTATATTATAATTTTTTTAAAATTAAACATAATTAAATTATCAATTCTTATAAACTTGTCCTTATTTTTTACAAATCCAAACTATTTTTATTTAATAAAAACTCTTGAATACCAATAATTAATATTCCGCTATCATTTCTCCATAGTTTAATATTATCTCTTACCACTATAATTTTTTTAAAACTATCTCCAATATTATTAAGTGGTCTAATCTCTTGTAATGCCTTTTCTGGTTCATCTATATTTAAAGCTGACTGTATATAATATCTTTTATTACCAAGATTGCAAACAAAATCAACTTCTAATTGTTTTTTAGAATCTCCATCTCTAATTTCAACTACCCCAACATCAACATTATAACCCCTCATTAATAATTCATTATAAATAATATTTTCCATTAAATGATTTTCTTCTTGCTGTCTAAAATTAAGTCTAGCATTTCTAAGTCCAATATCAGCAAAATAATACTTCTGAGGAGTTGAAATATATCTCTTACCCTTTACATCATAACGTTCAGCCTTTTCTAATATAAAAGAATCAAGCAAATAGTCAATATAAGACATAATTGTACCTTTGGAAATATCTTTTATACCATTACTAACATAAGTATTATAAATCTTTTGAGGATTAGTAAGTGAACCTACTGAAGAAGCAAACATATTTATCAAAGAATCTAATACATCTCCTCTAGTAATATGATTTCTTTCAATAATATCTTTTTTATAAGTAAGTTCAAACAAATTAGTTAAATATTTACTTTTTTGTTCATCCTTTTTTTGTTTTAAAATAAGTGGCATACCACCATAAGTAATATAATCATTCCAAGCTTGTTCTTGCGTTCCATCATATGCACTTAAAAATTCAAAAAATGAAAGTGGAAAAACCCTTATCTCATCACCACGACCTCTAAAATCCGTAATAATATCAGATGATAAAAATCTAGAATTACTACCAGTTACATAAACATCTAAATTTCTTATATGCAAAAAGCCATTTAAAACCGCTTCAAAATTTTGGACCTTTTGAATTTCATCTATCAATACATAATGCATTTTACCATCTACAATTTTTGACTCCACATAATCATAAAGTTCATGTGGATTTAAATATTTTTCATTTTTAATATTATCTAAATCTAATTTAATAATATGTTTTTCGTCTACTCCATCGTTTAATAAATAATTTTTAAAAATAGGGTCAAGTAAATAAGATTTACCACATCTTCTTATCCCCGTAATTATTTTAATTAATCCGTTTTCTCTTTTTAAAATAAGTTTGCTCAAATAATCATTTCTTTCAATTAAATCAGATTTCATATAAATCACCGCCTATATCTCATTGAACTTTTTTTCCGTAAACGGAAACTTTGTACAATATAATTGTATCACATTTTTTCGTTTTCAGCATAATTTCATTGAACTTTTTTTCCGTAAACGGAAATTTTGTACAACGAAGCAAAATACTATATACTAATATTATATAACCATCTTAAAAATAATTACTAAAAAAGTAGCTCATACAAAAGCTACCTTACAAATATTTCTTAATTTTATCAAACTCTTTAGAATCATCTAAATCAGTTTTAGCTAGAGATTCAAATAGTTTCTTTTGATCTCTTGATAATCTCTTTGGTGTAATAACATTTAAAATAATATACATATCACCTTTACGGCCATTATTCACATCAGATACACCTTTACCTTTAAGTCTAAGTTTATCTCCACTTAAAGAACCAGCAGGCACGCTAACCTTAACTGTACCATATAAAGTTGGAACTTCTATCTTACCTCCAAGCACAGCATCCGTAATCGTAACCGGCATATCTAGATAAATATCATTATCTTCTCTTTCAAATATTGGATGTTTTCTAACATAAAACTCTAAATAAATATCACCATTAGGTCCACCATTAACCCCAGCTTCTCCTTTACCAGAAATTCTAAGTTGATTTCCAGTATCTACACCAGCTGGAATTGTAACCTCAATATCTTTATTTTTCTTAACTTTGCCTGTTCCACGACAAGTTTTACAAGTATCTTCAAATATAGTTCCACTTCCACCACATTTATCACATGTCGTCCTTGTCATAAATGAACCAAATAA
>CALVVS010000022.1 GCA_944363925.1 uncultured Bacilli bacterium
AATATTATTTTTTTTTTTTTTTTATTTTAAAAAATTATTTATATTATCAAATAAAAAAATAAAAAAAAAAAAAAAAAAAAAACAAGTAATATTTTAGATAGATAATTACTCGTTTTTTGGACCAATTACAACCATAAATTTATTTATTAATCAAATCTTTTTCTAAAACATACTCATAAACTTTCTTAAGCTTATAACCTATCTTTTTAATATCCCTATCTTTCGCCACCTTATATCCTTCATCCGTCAAATCAGGTAACTTTCCTTTTAATATAAGCTTCATTTTATATTCAAAATCATCAATATTTTTAGCCTTATAAACATTAACACCATCTTTAAGCCAGTCATCATAAATAGGAATATCACTAATAAGAGCTTTCACTTTCATAGCCAAAGCCTCTAATAAAACAATACCCTCAGTTTCCTCTTTTGTCGGGAAAATATATAAATCACACCCCATATATGCATCTTTTAAATCTTTACTATCAACATATCCAGGAAAATAAACATTATCTGTTTTATTCTTAATAGCTTCGCTTATTTTGATAGGAATAAGCGAAGGTTTGGTGTAGCCAAACCAAATAAATTTATATTCTGGACACCTTCTGGCTAACTCCAAAAAATCTAAAATTCCTTTTCTTTCAATATAAAGACCTACTGCCATAATGACTTTATCATCTTCACTAAAACCATATTTCTTCCTAAATCTTTCACGCCCGCCCTCATCACGCTTAAAAAAATCTAAATCAATTCCATTAGAAATAGGTATTATTTCCTTACCTAAATCATACTTTTCTAAAACCCTTTTAGAATACTCTGTCGGCGTAATAAGTAAATCAGCTGACCCATAACATATTTTAAGCCACTGACGAAATATTGGTGAAACTCCATTAGAAAGTTTAAAAGAATTACGGAAATCTTCCTCTGTTGAATGCGCATGAAAAATCACTTTCTTACCCATTTGCTTGCACCTCTTCGCCAGCATCAAAGACTCTGGAAAAATCGTATTAATATGCGCAATATCAAAATCATCATCTGGATTAGTCGTATAAGGCACATGCACTAAATCTAAAGCCTTCATTTGATGCACAATAGCCCTGCCTACTCCACTTTTCTCTACATCCTTAAATTTTCCTGTATGCAGTAATATCTTCATAATGACCTCCTAATTACTCACATTTACTAGTATAACATCTTTACCAATCTTGTCAATTTGAGACCACCTTATCTTAACCGTCCCACCACTAAAAAAAATAAACTTCCGTCTTTGCACACTCATCTCGGTAATCTTACCTTCCCTATCCAAACTAACATCGATAATCATACCTATCTTCTTACCGTCAAACACATTAATAATATCCTTCGTTTGTAAATCAGACAGCATCATAAAAACCCACCCGTTAAATTATATTAAAATAAAAAAAGAAAATGACAATAATTATCACTTTCTTAACTTCTTAACTTTAGCCTCGTAAACTAAACTTTCAAATAAAGGCAAATTTTTCTCTTCTAACTCCGGATGAAACTGCACTCCAATAGCCCACCAATCAGAATTATTGCTCTCGATAGCCTCCATATTGCCATCATTACTTCTACCAACAACCTTAAATATCGCACCATCTCTCATTAAAACCTTGTTGATCCCGCTCCAAGCATGAACAGAAGGCATATCTAAATAATTTTCTCCAAATATATGCGCTAATTTAGAATTTTTTGATAATAAAACACCATGCTTAGATTTATCTATCATACTCAAATAAAATGGATCAAGTTCATCATGCCCAGACTTTTCCTCGATAAAATTAACCTCATCTTCTGGTTTAAAGAAATGACTTATCTCCCCATAAGAAGGCATAGCACTTCCAAACTCACTTCTTACAAACTCATAACCAAGCATCGTTTGAAATCCCATACATATTCCTAAAATAGGTTTTTCTTTCTGTAAAGCATAATGAACCGTATTTATATTTGACGAATAAATAACAGAACCACCTTGAAGTACAAACCCATCACATATATCTAAAACATCAGTATTAAATTCATTACCGGGAAAAATAACTCCAATAGGAATGCCCCCAGCTTCAATAATCCTTTTAGGATAAGTTTCATTAAATGACGTCTTTGTCATAAAAGGCCTATCATCTTCTTCTACCCTAGTAGATATAATACCTATTACCGGTTTCATAATCATATCCCCCTTAAAGTTCTAGAAGCCTCAAAAGAACTTTGAACCTCATTGCTTAAAACCGAACTTTGCTCAAGCTCAGCTCTCCGCATTAAAGCATTTTTAGCTAGTCTAAGTTTAAGTAAAGTATAAATTGCTTCTTCTTTTAAAGTATTAGTAATTCTTGTAAAAGGCGCACTCAAAATAACATTGCCTTCATCATCTAAAACCTTCGAATTTTTACCAGCCACTTTAAACTTCGTACCATCTGAAAATTTTCTTCCACAATCTACAATATTAAATTTCTCATTATCAATAATAATTTCTCTTTCAGCCTCTAAAGAAAGTGGATTAGCTAAAATATTAGCCGTAAGTTCGTTTTGCAAATCAAAAGTCGCCCAAGTACCCGTAAAACCAGCAATTGCAAAAGCCTCATCACTCTCCGCACTTGCCATTTCATTTACCCTAATACCTTCTGGATGTTTATAATAAACGCCCATACCTCTACTAATATTTTGAACACCAATCGTATAACCATCTTTATTCTTCTTAAAACTAATACTGCCATCTAGATTTAATAAAATAGGCATCTCTAAAGCTGGCGTCACCATCTTAATAATTGACTTATTAGTTAAAAAGCCATCATTTAAAGCATCAAATAACTTCACCAAATCTTTAGAAGTACTATAAATACCTGCATGTCCCGGATTTAAACTATATCTTTCCATCACTCTAGCCTTTGGATCATTTACAGTTTCATTTTCCCTCATGCCAGTTAATACTCCAAAACTTCTATCATACCCCGTTTGTAATAAATTCATCTCTTCATTAAAATATCTCTTAAAATATTCGTCAGATTGAGGAAGAATATCTTTTAAAATAATAAACGGAATATCACTATAAACAAAAGTCCTTTCTTTAACAATATCAGTAGAATATAATCTTCTTTGAAGCTCTTCTAATGAAATTTCGCCATCTCTTTCATCTAACCTGCCATCAGTCCTTAAATCATAATAAAATTTTGCCATTTTCTCTACTGGTATATTCAAATTACTATACTTACCATTTTTATATTCTGACACTGGCTTATCTAAATCAAACTTGCCTTCTTCAGCTAATTTTAAAGCTTCCACTGTCGTAAATAACTTAGTTGAACTAGCCAAATCAAACCTCGTATCTTCATCTATCTTCTCGCCATGACCAGTAACCCCATCATAAGTATAAATAGATACCCCACTTTTCGCATCCTTAATACCCGTAGATAAGCCAGGCACCAGCACACTAATGCCCTTAACCGTTTTCAAATAATCGTTTATAATCATATTATATATCTCATTTGGCGTCATATCCATCATAGAAGCAAGTTCGTTTTTTTCCTTATCAAACATTTCCACTAAATAAAGGTATTCCTTTAATTTCCCATTTTTAATAAGTTCACTAATTAGTTTATATTCTTCTTCCGTAATAATTCCTAAATATTCTTCTTTTTCCATATTATATCCTCCTGTTTAAACATAAACGCTATTATAGCCGTTTATACATACCGTGTCAAATCACTAAAGGCAAAATATTATCCATACAAATATATTCAAAAAAACTAAAATAATTTCATCTTTCACCATAAATTATAGCACAAAAAAACATACCTAATTGTATGCTTATTTAATTAATTTTTTTATCTTAGCTAACCCATTTTTTTCAAGTCTTGAAATTTGGGCTTGACTAATTCCAATTTCCTCAGCTAATTCTGTCTGCGTTCTGCCCACCATATATCTTTGAATAATTATATACTTTTCTTTATCCTTAATTTCTTTTAAAGCATTCCTAAGAGCAATTTTAGTCTCCAAATCATAAACACTCTCGTCATTAGATAACTGGTCAGCTAAATAAATAACATCACCGCCATCACTGTAAATAGGCTCAAACATACTAACCGTATCCTTTAAAGAATTCAAAGCCTGCGCCACTTCCCACTCCGGCAGGCCAAGTTTTAAAGCCACCTGCATAGTTGTCGGTTCCTTGTTATTCAAAAAAGTAAGCTCATCTTTAATCTTTAAAGCCTTATAAGCTAAATCTTTAATACTTCTAGACACCCTTAGACTGCTGTTATCACGCAAATACCTTTTAATCTCTCCTGAAATCATCGGTACCGCATAAGTACTAAAACGAACCTCGTGAGATAAATCAAAATTATCGATCGCCTTAATAAGACCAATAACCCCGACTTGAAATAAATCATCCAAATTATCCACTCTAAACGTAAAATTTTTTAAAACCGACAAAACCAATTTTAAATTACCATTAATAAGTGCCTCTTTCGCCGAAATATCACCATCTTGATATTTTTTAAATAAATCAGTCTGCTCTTCTAAACTTAAAACCTTAATATTCGCAGTATCCACGTTCGCAATCTCTACCTTGCCACGTGCCATAAAATTCTCCTTTCACTCTTATATTGGGTCAAAGAAAAATTTTTAAACAAATAACTTTAAAATAACTAAAATTATCAAAATAGGAATTAAAAATATTATCAAAGAAATAATACTTTTCTTAATATCTAATTTAAAAATAAAAATCAAACATCTATAAAGAAAAAATAAATAACAAATAATCCCTATAATAATCAAAATAAAAGATAAAAGTAAAGATACATTAATAAAAATAATTCCCAAAATAAAACTAAAAATCAAAATAATATTTAATATTCCAAATAAATTAAAAACCTCTAAATATCTTTTTTTCAAATAAATTTTCAAAACAAAAGTAATTAAAAAAAAGAAACCAAGTCCTAGCAAAAAAACTATTAAAAAATAATTAACCCCTGAAGGTTTTGACGAAGAAACCGTCACATAAGCCCCTAAAACCCCAGTCCCATCTAAAAAATTAGAAGAAGCCGTTTCAAATAACTTACTTTTTAAAATTCCATAAAAAATTCCCATAAGTAAACTAGTAAAACCTGTTATCATAACTGAAATATAAAATAAATTTTTCTTTAAATAAGTGCTGGCAAACTTAATCATTTTACTCCTCTTTTCAAAACTTTTTTAAATAATATAACATATAAAATTAAATAAGCTCCTGAAATTAAAAATCCTGCTAAAACATCACTCGCATAATGAACTCCTAAATATATTCTACTAACCCCTATTAAAAAAATTAATAATCCAAGTAAAATAGAAAATACTATCTTTATAAAACTCTTCGAATTAAAAGTGCAGATCAAATAAATAATAAACCCATAAAAACCAAGTGCCGCCATCGCATGACCCGAAGGAAAACTATAACCATCTTCCGTAATAATCATTAATTCAAGTGGTCTTTCTCGCATAAATATTAGCTTCAAACTAATATTCAAAATCAAAATAAACAAAGTATTTATCAAAACCGCTACCCCAAACTTCCTATTCTTTAAAAAAACAATCAAAGATACCAAAATAATCGCGATCTCACTCGCAAAAAAAGTAATAAACTTAAAAAAAGATGTCACAAAATCACATTTACCTAAAGTAACCAAACCATAAATAAAATCATCAAATCCAACCGTTTGACCAGTTAAAACAAAATAAGCAAGCACCCCAAAACCTAAAAGTAAAAAAGTAAAAACAAACCACTTTATTTTCTTCATCAAACCACCTTATCTATTCGCCAAAGAAAAACCGTCATCTACCTACGGTCCTCTAACATATCACCTACATAATTAGGTGTTTTCTTAATATGATTACCAATAATTTCAGAAACATCAAAAACCGTCACAAAAGAAGAATCATCAGTATAATTTAATATATCTTTTAAAATAGGCACTTCAAACCTCGTAATTACCGTATATAAAACTCGTTTATCACCATGTGAAATTATCCCCTCACCGCTCAAAACTGTCACCGATCTTCCAAGCCTTTTTAAAATCTCAGAAGCAATTTCCTTTCCATCATCTGTAATAATAAATGCCGCCTTCGCACTATTAAGACCATCTGAAACCATATCGATAACTTTATAAGAAATAAAATAAGTAAGCAATGAATAAAGTGCTCTTTCAGCTCCAAACACAAAAATTGCCGCTCCATAAATCACGATATTAAAACAAAACACCACTTGACCTACCGATAAACTCTTCTTCCGATTAACCAAAATAGCTATTATCTCCGTGCCATCCAAACAGCCACCTTCTTTTATAATAAGGCCGCAGCCCACACCAAGTAAAATACCACCATACACCGTTGCCAGTAATGTATCATCAATTAGTGGTGTATACCTACCAAAAACTTCAAGCAAAATACTAAATAAAGCCATACCATAAAAAGCTTTCAGTACAAACTTCTTGCCAAGCTGCTTATACCCAAGTATTAAAAAAGGTAAATTAACAATAAAAATAATCAGTCCAAGTGAACCACCAAATAATGTATTTAAAATAATTGAAACCCCGTTCATACCACCATCTATCATTGAATTAGGAATTAAAATAAGTTTCAAAGCAATAGCTGCCATAACCGCTCCCAAAGTAATCATAATAAGTGAAAAACAAAAATCCCAATCTAATATCTTACTACTACTTTTTGTCATATCATCTACCCTCCATTACAATTATAACTAAAATAAACCTTTTTTCAAAGAGTTACAAACACATTTTACATTTTTTCTAAAATTAATTCTAGGTTTTTTAAAACTCGCTCATCTTCTTTAATCTCTAAAGCCTTATTCACATACTCTAAAGCCTTTGGATAATCATTTACATAATAAAAGCAAATCGAAAGAAAATCATAAACACTAAAATCTGTACTAAACCACTCCGTAATATAACTCTTATATCCCGTTTTAATAGTTAAAGTTTTTAAAAACAAAGATATAGCTTTCGAATACTCACCATTTTCATAATAAAATAAAGCAAGTTCACTATAAGGCTCCTTCAAATGCGGTGCTTCCTCTAGCGCCTTTTTATACCACATCTCAGCTTCTAATGGCCTTTTTAAATGCTTGTAGCATCTTCCAATAAACCGCATCGAAGCGCATCTTTCATCCTTCCAAACAGCCTTTTCTAAATTCAAATGACGAATTAAAGTATCAATTGCCTCGTTCCACTTCTCATAATACATATACTCCCTACCTAAATAATGCATATTTCTATCATCTAATGGATCTTCCCTAACCGATAATTCTAGTAAAGGCAAATAACTACTTCGAGATTTCTTCCTATCAGGATAATGATTTAAAACAATTGACTCATCAACTACCCTTTTTTCCTCTCCATCATAATTTAAAACCTCATGCACCGGATGTGTCCATCTATATCCCGCTCTCGCATGAATTTTATCACTATTAAAACTAACTAAAGGATGTCCATCATCATCTAAACTCCAATTAAAAGTATAACTAGCCCTCGTAACTCCGTCAGTCCATACCTTTTCTAATTTACATCGCCAGCCCTTTTCAAACACCTCATCTAAATCTGTACACACACATATATCCGCATCTTCATCTACCATATCCAATGATCTATTTCTAGCCTCATCAAACCGCCAAGGCTTAATAATCTCTTTTTTCACATTAACCCCAAGTTCTTTTAAAACTTCAAAACTTCCATCGCTAGAACCCGTATCTAAAACAAATATCTTATCAGCTTCCTTCATCGAATTATACCATCTTCTAATAAACTTCTCTTCATTTTTACAAATTGCATAAACACATACTTTCATATTCTATCCCTCCATAATAGAATATGAAAAAAACAAAATTATAACTCTAGTAAAGCACAAAAAAAGATGATTTATAATCAACTTATTTTGTAACCTCAAACTCCACAGTTTTTTGGTCAGTATAATTGTCAAAATCAATTCCATAATTGCCATCGCCATCATATAAAATATAAAAATATTTCTTATATGAAGCATCTGGCCTTAAGTCACCTGCAAAATCAATCGACTCATCAAAATACGCTGTTACACTATCAAGTTCAGTTCCTTTTGAACCAAATAAGCTATAATAAAACATATTTAAAGACTTAGTCTCATCAGTCGTATTCTTTACAGTAGCGCCAATTTTAATAACACTCTGACCATTTTCTTCAGCAAATTCATTATCAACTGTTACAAAAGAATATGTTGTATCAAAAGTAATATCAAACCCATCAAAACTAAAAGTCTCACCAAGTTTATACTTACTATCATTTTGTTTACTCTCTTCTGCCGCCTTATCATTAGTCAAATTTTCTTCTTTACTACTATCTTCCGCACTATCGCATCCACTCATACTAAAGGCACAAAAAATAGCTAACAACAAACACAATAACTTCTTTTTCATAAACAAAACTTAATCTCCTTTCAAATTCATTATACCATATTTATTAATAAAATCATATAAATTTGAAATCTTCGTAAAATATTACTGATTAAGTTGTTTAAGCCGGCGAATAACCTTTTTCTCTATCCTAGAAATATAAGATTGACTAATTCCAAGTAAACTAGCCACATCCTTTTGCGTCATCTCCTCCGTATTATAAAGTCCATAACGCATAATCATTATTTTCTTATCTCTCTCATTTAACTTTTCGATCTCCTCATATAAAAGTCTTTTATCCGTCTCTTCCTCAAGTCCCTTAGTCACAATATCACTATCCGTACCCAAAACATCTTCTAAATGTAACTCATTACCCTCAGAATCAAAACTTAAATTATCCTCAAAACTAATCTCTCCCCTTCTTTTTTTATTCTTTCTTAAAAACATCAGTATCTCATTATCGATACACCTAGAAGCATAAGTTGCCAGCTTAATATTCTTATCAAGTTTATAAGTATTAACCCCCTTAATTAGCCCAACACTTCCAATACTAACTAAATCTTCTAAATCAACTCCTGTATTTTCATATTTTTTAGCTAAAAAAACTACTAAACGCAAATTATGTTCAATTAATTTGCACTTTGCCTTTTTATCACCATCCATCGATAAAGTAACATACCTAATCTCATCTTCCTTACTAAGTGGAGCTGGAAGTTTATCCGCACTTCCAATAAAAAATATTCCATCTTGCTTAAAAAAAACTTTAATTAAATCAATAATTTTTTTAATCATATATGTCCCCCTTCATTAGTCCATTAAGTAATACATCACATCCAAAAGCCTTAAAATCTTTACTAAAACCTAAATAAACATTTTCAAATACTCCAATTCCAATCACCTCAACCTTCCTAACCCTAATACACTCTAAAATACCTGTTCCTCCTATAACAATATATGGAATGTAAATCTTTTTATTTCTAAAACTATTATCAATATTCGTCAAAATAACTGGTCTTTTTTTATAACTTAAAGTATTACCCGTATCCAAATAACCATTTAATTTTAAAACCCTTCTTCCAATATAAATATTTATCTTAAAAAAGCAAGAAATCCTTCTTTTAAACATTTTTACCTGCTTAACATATAAATACAAAATAATTGGTGAAACCAAAATTAAAAATATCGCATTAATGCTAAGGCCTTCATTAATAAATACTAAGCCCACACTCTTATAAGAAAACGTAATATTCAAAAAATATAAAAAACCTCCTAGTAAAATACTAACTATATAAAAAACAAAAATATTAGTTAAAAACATCTTTAAATTATGATACCCAAAACATAAAATACACATTAAAAAACTCAAATAAATTTTAATAAAAAATAGCTCTAAAGAAGATATTTCAAAAAATAAAACAAGTATTGTCAAACTTCCCACAAAAGCCCCTAAAATAACCCTAAATATTTTTACATTTCTTTTTAAAATAACCACCACTGTCAAAAGTAATAAAAAATCTAAATAAAAATTCAAAAACAAAACTCCATCAATATAAACTGTCATAAAACCACCATTTACAGTATAAAAAAAATGACTTAAATATAATGTCACTTTTTATTATTACCAAAGTCTATATATTATAGAGAAATCTCGTATGGATCAGACTGCGTTCCACTTCCACTCAAAGTAACATCTGCAGAAAGATAAAGAGCCGGACGGACCCCACGCGAGCCGTTGACGGAGCCGTTTTCGCTGACAAGGCCGTAAAGATTCACAATGAACGAATAATAAGAGTTGACAGCATAAGGCGCCAATGTCCACCAATCCTTTCCGTTAAACATCCAATTTGTATTTCCACAACTACTAGGATTATTATTATTTGAACCAAATGATCCACAACTACTTTTATTACTATTACTTCTTAAATACTCTGACACTGTTACCAATGCTACTTTTCCGTTCCACTTAGTACCATTTTCATCATTTATTTGATCTGCTAAATTATTATTATCCTCTATAACTGAACCGATACTCCAATCTTTTGCTACTATTTGACTTTGAGCTGTACTATTTAACCCATTATAATATGTTCCATTTAAGTATGTATTAAGTGTAGCGGGTCTCGCCCAGTTATTACTTCTACTTGTATCCCATGCCCTATCTCCTATACTAGCATCTTTCATTATCTTTATTGTTCCATCACACTCAACCGATATTATGCGCCAGCCGGCTTTTTCATTATTGAAAGTTATATAATTATTTGGATTTGCTCCCGTGAAGAAATATCTACACTCATAGGGGTCTTTTTCTAAACTCGCATCTTCTATTATTTGCTCTCCCGTTGGTATCGTTGTACACTCAGTATATAGTTCATCAATGGCTCCTTGTACATCTTTGCTTTTTAATCCGCTTTCTGTATTATCATAAGTTACATCGTTAGATGAAAAATATGTTGCAGCTATTACACTTATACACCCGCATATTGTCAAACCTGTTATAAAACCTGGTACATATCCAAATATAATTTTCTTTATTCTTTCTTTCATTTTTGCACCTCTCTATCTTATCCAATATCAAGATATCACAAAAAAAAAAAAAAAACAAATAATATTTTTTATTATTAATTTTTTGTTTTTTGAAAAAAATTTTAAAAGTACTAAGGAATAAAAACCTAGTACTTTGTTTTTTTAAAACTCATTATTTATAAAAACTTTTTAATTTCATCAACTACAGCATCAATACTAATTTCTTTATCAATCTTTCCATCACGAGACTTTAACTCTAAAATACCATCAGCTGCCTTCTTACCTACCGTAATTCTATAAGGAATACCAATTAACTCCATATCCTTAAACTTAACGCCAGCCCTCTCGTCTCTATCATCTAAAAGTACATCAATACCTATTTTATTAAACTCATCATATAAAGCTAAAGCTACTTTTTTCTGTTCCTCATCTTTCATATTAATAATTACAATACCTAATACAAAAGGCGCAATAGAAATAGGCCAAACTAATCCTTTTTCATCAGCTTTTTGTTCAGCAATCGCAGCCATACAGCGCGCAACCCCAATACCATAACATCCCATATAAACTGGTTTTAACTTATTTTCTTCATCCGTATAATTTAACCCTAAAGCTAAAGAATACTTCGTGCCAAGTTTAAATGTATTTCCAATCTCAATACCTTTTTTAAAGAAAATTTTGCCACCGCAACAAGGACAAACATCACCTTCACGAATATTAACAATATCCCCTTTAATATAAACATCAAAATCACTTGTATTGACATTTATATAGTGATATCCCGTCTTATTAGCTCCGCATATAAAATTACTCATATTAGCTACTTCATTATCTAAAACAATTTTCGCCTTAACTCCAACCGGTCCTAAAGATCCAAAACTAGCCTCAGTAACTTGCTTAAGCTCTTCCTCCGTAGCTAGCTCTACACTCTCTGCTCCAAATAACTTACGAAGTTTAGTATCATTTAACTCTCTATCACCTTTAATAACTGCAAAGATAACCTCACCATCTACATTATAAGCTAAAGTTTTAACTGTCTTTTTAATATCGATATTTAAAAATTTAGTCACCTCTTCAATTGTTTTAACATTAGGAGTTTCTATCATTTCTATCTTCTTCTTATCCTCTTTTAAAAACTTCTCCGCCTTAACTGAAGCAACTTCGATATTAGAACCAAAATCACAGCTATCACACATCACTAAAACATCTTCACCAATATCTGTTACCGCTTGAAATTCTTCGGATAAATCACCGCCCATAACACCAGTATCAGCCCGAACAATTCTATAATCTATGCCCATCCTATCAAAAGCATTTTTATAAGCTGTCACCATCTTCTGATAACTAACCTCACCCATAACCTCATCAGTATCAAAACTATAAGCATCTTTCATCGTAAACTCTCTCGTCCTAATAAGTCCAAAACGTGGACGAGCCTCATCCCTAAACTTATCTTGAATTTGATAAATATTAAATGGCATATCTCGGTATGACTTAATTTTTTCCATAGCCGCCATGACAAACAACTCTTCATGCGTAGGACCTAAACAAAACTCCCTGTCATTTCTATCATTTAATTTAAACATATCAGAGCCAAAAGAATCATAACGATACGATTTTTGAAAAACTTCACTTGGAATTAAAGCCGGCATTAAAACCTCATTAGCTCCCGCCTTATCCATCTCATCCCTAATAATATTTTCAATCTTTCTTTTTACTCTAAGCCCTAGTGGCATAAACATATAAACTCCACTAGCCTCTTTTTTAACCATACCACTTCTAACTAACAAATTACCACTTTTACTATCTTCATCCTTAATATCATCTCTAAGCGTGTAAAAAAAACTATTACTTAACTTCATTAAAATCCCTCCTTATAAAACAAAAAAAGATAGTAACTTTAGGAGTGCCTAAAGCACGGTACCATCCTTTTATTAACTTAATTAAGATAACGGTTTTACCCGGAAATGTTTACATTTCTCTCAGAAAGTAGGAATTAGATACTATCATAACTTGCTTCCACCAACCAAGCTCGCTTCATATGAGGAAATATCTAATATTCTCTCGTCATCAATTTACAAATTAATATTAACATAAAGCCTATAAAAAGTCAAAACATCTTCACCATATTTTATGCAAATGATTTAAAATACACTCTTTCTTTGTAACTTATATTTTCTTTTTTTATTAATTTTCATAATATCATCTTTAAAATACTTAAAAGTTGCAATAACAATAATCGCCACTGGCAGCGAAATAACAATACCTAAAACTCCAAGTAAAATGCCACCTGCAAATACCGAAATAATCACCACTAAAGGATGTACTTTATTACTATTACCATACACAAATGGATTAATTATATAACCATCAACCGCTGAAAAAACCAAAAAGACAATACACGTTTTAATAAATAAAGCTGGACTTATCACAAAAGCCGTAATAGCCGCTACAATATTCGTAAAAATTCCTCCAAAATATGGAATTAAATTACCTAAAGCAGCTAGTGTCCCAAGCATCAAAGCATTAGGATGTCCAATCAATGTATAAACAATTGTATATTCAAAAAACGAAATAATAACAACTTTCATAAACCCAACAATATATTTTCTCATCTCATCATCAATAGTTGCCACATATCTATATATTTTTTTAGATTTATGAGATAAATATTCTTTAACAAAATTCCTTATCTTATCCATATCAGCTAAAAAATAAATAAACGAAGCTAAAATAATAAATATCTTTGAAATATAATCAATAGATAAACCAATAAAACTTATTGCCCCATTTGAAATATAAGTGCCAAGTTTCTCTAAAGTCTCGTTAAAACTCATCGATAAAGTATTTTGAATATCTTTAAAATCAACATTATAATCTGATGAAAGCTCTTTTAAAAACGAAATAATACCATTAAATAAACTCGTAAGCTGACTCATAATCGTTGGTGTAATTAAAGCAAAAATAAATATAACAAATCCAAAAGCCACACCAACAACTAAAAACATCGCCAGCCCCTTAGGAATATTTCGGTCTGTTAGTTTCTTAACAATCGGGTAAAAAGCATAAGCAATCGCAAAAGCAATTAAAAATGGAAGTAAAATATTAAAAATTAAACTAATTGTTCCAAACCAAAAATCCCGTGTCTGATAAATTAAATAAACTGCAAAAACAATTAATACAAAATTAATAAGTTTAAAATCTATTCTATTTTTAATCACTTAAGCCCCACCTTTCTCAAGCAAAATTGTCACTGGCCCATCGTTTTGAATATTAACCAGCATCTCTGCTCCAAACTCACCCGTTTGGACATTAACAAACTCACTAAGCCTCTCATTAAATATTTTATATAATTCTAAAGCTTTTATACTATCAAGTGCCTTCGCATAACTAGGTCTATTGCCTTTCTTACTGTCCGCATAAAGAGTAAACTGTGAAATGCTTAAAACACTTCCCCCTACATCTAAAATAGATTTATTCATAACACCAGCCTCATCATCAAAAATACGTAAATTAATAACCTTGTTAATCAAATAATCTATTTCCTTCTCACTATCGCCAAAAGTAAAACCGACAAATAAAACTAAACCTTTATCAATCATCCCTTTAACTTTACCATCTACTAAAACATTAGACTTTAAACTTCTTTGAACAAGTATCCTCATTTTATTAACCTCTCGGCATCAGTAACTTCCGGTATCATCTTAATATCATTCATAAGTTTTAAAAGTTGTTCTTTATTCTTAACTAAGACAGTCATTTCAATAGCCTCATCTTCCTTCGAACGATGACTATTAAATCGTCTAACCGGAATATCATTATTAGCCGCCTTCGATATTATATCAATAAGTGAATTATTATTACTATTAACCCTAACTAATATATTCGTCGGCAGTTTACTACTATCTACATTCCACTTAACCTCGATAAGCCTTTCATCCAGTTCTGCCACATTTGGACAAACCATCCGGTGTACCGTAATACCATAACCTTTAGTAATATAACCGACAATTCGATCGCCAGGTACAGGATTACAGCACGAAGCTAAATTAACCTTAATATCATCTATTCCCGCAACCTCAATTAAACTGTTGCTAGAACTTTGCTTCTCACTGCCCTTAGTCACCTTTGAAATAATCTTCTCATCTTTAGATACCTCTTTTTTCAAATAAGTATCCATCACTGTATTAATATTTATTTTGCCGCTACCTAAATTACCGTAAAGTTCATTTTCTGAATTAAATTTCAAATCACTTAATAACTTCTTAAATTTCTCATCTTCAAAAAATTCATCATTACTAATCTTTTGCTTGCGTAACTCTTTGCTTAAAATATCCTCGCCCTTTTTCAAATTTTCTTCTTTATTAGCTTTATTAAAAAAAGCTCTAATCTTATTTTTCGCATGCGTCGTTTGAACAAAATTAAGCCATTCACGGCTAGGCCCCAAAGAATTATTACTAGTAATAATCTTAACAATATCATCACTTTTTAATTTATAATCAAGAGGAACCATATTAGAATTAACAATTGCCCCAGTTGCTTTATCACCAACATTAGTATGCACCTTATAAGCAAAATCAATCGGCGTTGAACCATTTGGAAGTTCAATCACATCTCCAAGCGGTGTAAAAACATAAATAGTATTCTGAAACACCTCTTTTTTTACAGTATTGACAAACTCTTCTGGATTATCCTGCTCTTTTCTCAAATCCATAATAGCTCTAAAAAACTGTAACTTTTGCTCCATTTCATTTTGCATCACAGCCTTAACTGAACCTTTCTCTTTGTAAGACCAGTGAGATGCAATACCATATTCTGCGACCCTATCCATATCATAAGTTCTAATTTGAATCTCATAAAGCTGACCATCAATACCAAAAACCGTTGTATGTAAAGACTGATACATGTTAGTTTTAGGCATCGCAATATAATCTTTAAATCTTTTTGGCTTAGGTCTAAATTTAGAGTGAATAATTCCTAAAGCTTGATAACAATCTTGCTCACTTTCAACCAAAATTCTAAGCGCTAGTAAATCATATATTTCACTAAATCTTTTACCTTTTTGTAATTTTTTATAAATACTATAAATACTTTTTGACCTTCCAAAAATCTCGTGTTTAATATCATGCTTATTGAGTAACTCCGATACACTTTCAATCATTTTTGCTACACTATTATCCCGCTCTGCCTTAGTTACATTAAGCTTTTCAACAATATCATAATATTCACTAGGATTCAAATAACGCAGACAATATTCCTCTAGATCTTGTTTAATACTATTAATACCAAGTCTATCCGCAATTGGCGTTAAAATATCCAAAGTCTCACGTGCTGTCGCTTTCTGTTTTTTCTCACTATGCACAAAAAGCGTCTGCATATTATTAAGTCTATCTGCAAGTTTAATAATAATTACCCTAACATCCTCTGACAAACCAACAAGTATTTTCCTTTGATTATTAATAAGTACTTCGGTTGTACCAGATAAATTAAGTTTATTAATTTTAGTAACTCCATCAACCAAAACTGCAATATTATGTCCAAACACCTTCTCAATATCATCCACCGAAACATTACAATCTTCAACTACATCGTGAAGTAATGCTGCCGATAAAGTCTCATAATCTGCATTTATTCTAGTTAAAATATATGCCACATTTAAAGGATGGATGATATAATCTTCACCCGTAAGCCTTTTTTGACCAAAATGCTTATCGAAAGCATATTTATACGCTTTATCAATCACCGAAAGCTCTCTCTCATCGGTAATATAAGTTTTTATCTTATCGCTAAGCTTTTCTATCGTTAAATCCCTTTGATGTTTACTCATCAAATCACCTTCTTAAATATCCAAATAAACTTTTCTATTTTTCTCATTTATTTTTTCTTTGAAATAATCATCGATTAAAGCATTATCACTATTTAAAATATCACTAACCATATCGCTAAGCATTAAATCATGACCATTTTTCCATTTCTTTTCCTTTAAATAATTCCAAATATCCTCAGGTTTTAAATAACCATATCCATTAGCTTCAAGTTCACTCATTTTTGCATTTAAAGCTGGACGCAAACGATTATAAAGTTCCGCTAAAGAATTGAATTCTAAATCCATAATTTCATCCCCTTATACATATAAACATTATATATTAATTTACTATATTTTTAAAGTATCTTACCAAAAAATAACATAATTAATTTGCCAAGCCCTTAAAAATGTGCTATTATGTTAAAACTTAAAGGAGATGGAAAATATGTTTCAAATAAAAATTGATGAAAATGAATATTGTATCTTTAAAGAACGTGAATTTAATATTATAGGGCATCCCAATTTTGAAATTACAATTATGCCTAATTACTTTGATTTAAAAGTTATATCCAGTAATAATACAAATATTGATTATCCAGTTACCCTTAATTTAACTGTTCAAAATAAAGAGCAAACCGAAAAAGACCAAGAATATGAATACATGTATGGAAATCAACATAAAAATAATCCTCAAATCATATATAAAAATAATGGATACTCACTAAATATTTCTTCTAATTTAACCTTCATTTATATTAATAATAAACCACTAATTTTAAAAACAGAAAAATTAATGAACCCTAAAGAATTAAAACTTAATGTTGACCTTCTTCCTCTAACTCAAAATGAATACGAAATGTTTTACGAAGAATACTTAAAACAAATGTCAGAAAACCCAACTCAAGACTATCTAGAAGAAACAAAATTTAGACAAGAAATAGAAAATGCTAAAAAAATAATAAAAAAGCGTAATAGATAAATTTAAAATTAATGTAACCTTGTTTCTCTAACAAAATAGAAACGAGGTTTTTATTTTAACAATTTAATAGTTTTTCTTCAAAAGCATATATTCTAATATGAAAAAAAATATCTTTTTAAAATCTGTAATTCTTCTTTTAATCGGTGGCTTTATTACTAAAATTATCAGTATGTTTATCAAAATAGTTCTAGCTAGATTAATTGGCACCGAAGGCATGGGAATATATATGTTAATATCCCCAACCTTTGTTATGCTTATGGCTCTAGCCCAGTTAGGATTTCCAGTAGCTATAAGTAAACTAGTTGCCGAAGATACTAAAAATAATAAGAACTTAGTTTTTTCCGTAATTCCCATATCTTTAATATTAAATATTTTAATTATAATTTTACTATTTCTAACAGCTGGTTATATTTCACATAATCTATTAAATGAAGATAGATGTTACTGGGCCATCATATGTATTGGTTTCGTCTTACCTTTTATCAGTATATCAAGTATTTTAAGAGGATATTTTTTTGGAAAACAGCAAATGCTTCCTCATGTTTTATCAAATGTCACTGAAGACTTTATAAGATTAATCGCCTTAATAATAGGTATTCCCATTTTCTTAAAATTAGGCTTAGAATATGCTGTTGCCTTTATCGTACTTACAAATGTCATCAGTGAACTTACTTCCATATTCGTATTATTCTTCTTTATTCCTAAAAACTTTAAAATTACAAAAAAAGATCTAAAACCAAATAAAGGCAATATAAAAGAAGTATTCTCTATTGGTATACCAACTACCATGAGTAGAATTATAGGTTCAGTAGGCGCTTTCCTAGAACCAATAATTCTCACATATGGTCTAATTAAAAGTGGATATTCTAATAATTTTATTGTCAACGAATATGGTATTATAAATGGCTATGTTATGCCCCTAATTCTACTCCCTTCTTTTTTCACTGGAGCTATATCTCAAGCCCTTATCCCAAATATTTCTAAAGCTCATAGCCAAAAACATTATAAATATGTTTGGAATAAAATTAAATTAGCTATTTTTATTTCCCTATTAATAGGTATACCTGCCACCATTATCTTCGAAATAATACCAAATATCCCCATGAAATTAATATATAATACTACCGTTGGAATTGACTATATAAAAGTTCTAGCACCTATAGCCTTACTTCACTATGTTCAAGCACCATTAACAGCTTCCCTTCAAGCAATGGGCAAAGCCAAAGAAGCTATGCACGGCACTTTAATAGGAACTGTAATCAGAACAATTACTCTGTTAATATTATGCTTTTCACATATTGGCCTTTGGGCCTTAGTATGGGCAACTGGCATTAACATTATAATTGTTACAATACACCAGTATAAACACGTAAAAAAATCATTAAATATCAAAAAAATCTAGCAAAAACTAGATTAATTTATCGTATATGGATCTGACTGTGTTCCACTTCCACTCAAAGTAACTTCAGAACTTAAATATAAGGAAGGTCGAACTGCTGGTCCATCATAAGAAACTGTATCTTTTTCAAAATGTCCATCATAAGTAAGATATGCACTAAAACCATAAGCATTAGCCGTCAATGTCCACCAAAAATCTACAGAAGACCAATTTGTCAAAGCACAATTACTCGAGACTAAACTAAATGTTCCACAGTTACTTTTATTACTATTTACTCTTATATATTCACTTGCCGTCGGCAACGCAATTTTACCGTTCCACTTTTTACTATTTTCATCATTAACTTGGTCACCCAAATCGTTATTATCTTCTATAACTGCACCTATACTCCAGTCTTTAGATACAATCTGACTTTTAGCAGTTGCATTTAACCCATTATAATATGTTTCATTTAAGTATGTATTTAAGCTGGCTGGTCTCGCCCAGTCTTCAGAACCAGATGTATCCCATGCCATATTTCCTATACTTGCTGTCCTCATTATTTTTATTGTTCCATCACACTCAACTGATATTATGCGCCATCCGGCTTTTTCATCATTAAATGTTATATAGTTATTGGGATTTGCTCCTGTAAAGAAATATCTACACTCATAGGGATCTTTTTCTAATCCTGCATCTTCAATTACTTGATCACCAACACTTGGAAAGCATACCCCATATAACTCGTCTATAGCTCCTTGTACATTTGTACTAACAAGGCCACTTTCTTAATTATCATATGTTACATCATTAGAAGGAAAATATGTTGCTGCTATTACACTTATACCTCCGCAAATTATTATACCCATTATAAAACCCGGTAAATATCCTAATATAATTTTCTTGATTTTTTCTTTCATTTCTAAAACCTTTCTATCTTATCCAATATCAAAATATAAAAAAAAAAAAAAAAAAAAACAAGTAATATTTTCGGTAAATAATTGCTCGTTTTTTTGAACCAAATTT
>CALVVS010000023.1 GCA_944363925.1 uncultured Bacilli bacterium
AATAATTCAAATATTGATAGAAAGGAGAATCAATCGAATAATTGGATTAATTTCCTTAAGATTGATTATACGTGAGATAAATGGATAAAATTTTGAAAGTGGCGAATGTGGAGAAATATTATGGAAATCGCTCTAATTTAACTAAGGCAATTGATAATATTTCGTTTGAAGTTTTGAAAGGTGAATTTGTGGGAATTATGGGAGCGTCTGGCTCTGGTAAAACGACACTTTTGAACTGTATTTCAACGATTGATAAGGTTACAAGTGGTCATATTTTGATTAATGGAACTGATGTAACTGAACTTAGAGGTGAAAAATTAAATAAATTTAGAAGGGAAGATTTAGGTTTTATATTTCAAGATTTTAATTTGCTTGATACTTTAACGGGTTATGAGAATATTGCCTTAGCTCTTTCTATTCAAAACAAGAAACCAAAAGAGATCGATGAGAAGATTAAAGAGGTGGCTAAAACACTTGATATTAGACATGTTTTAAATAAGTACCCTTATCAGATGAGTGGTGGTGAGAAACAGAGAGTTGCATCGGCTAGGGCAATTATTACAAATCCTAAACTTATTTTAGCTGATGAGCCAACAGGAGCTTTAGATAGTAAAAGTAGTAGGATGTTACTTGAAAAATTAGGGGAGCTTAATAGAAATTTAAAGGCGACAATTTTGATGGTTACACATGATGCTTTTACGGCTAGTTATTGCTCTAAGATATATTTTATTAAAGATGGTAAGATTTTTAATGAAATTGTTCGTGGTAATGATTCAAGAAAGGAATTTTTTAATAGGATTATCGATGTGGTAACGTTACTTGGAGGGGATATGAATGATGCTCTTTAAGTTATCGATTAAGAATATTAAAAAAAGTTTTAAAGATTATGCGATATATTTTTTAACTTTAGTGCTTGGTGTAGCTATCTTTTATGTATTTAATGCAATAGATAGTCAAGAGGCTATGCTTACGCTTACTAGTGCTGAAAAAGAAATTATAAATTTAATGAACGAGTTTTTAAGTGGAGTTTCTATTTTGGTAGCTATTATTTTAGGTTTCTTGATTATTTATGCAAGTAGGTTTTTAATTAAAAGAAGGAAGAAGGAGTTTGGTATTTATCTTACTTTAGGTATGGGTAAAAGACAAGTTTCTAAAATTCTTTTAATGGAAACGTTAATAATTGGTCTTATTTCACTTGCGGTTGGATTAGGTATTGGAGTAATTGCTTCACAGTTTATGAGTATTATAGTAGCTAAATTGTTTGAGGCTGATATGTCGAGGTTTGAATTTGTTTTTTCACAGGCTTCAATGATTAAAACAGTGATGTATTATGCAATTATATATTTAATTGTTATGATATTTAATGTGTTTGCTGTGACTAAATATAAATTGATTGATTTACTTACAGCTTCTAAAAAGGGTGAAAAAGTTAAGGTTCGTAATTTAACTATTTCTGTAATATTATTTATTATTTCTGTAGGTATACTTAGTTATGCTTATTATCTGGCTACTAATAGATTAGATAGTTTAGATTTATTTGGATTTTCTATTTTACTTGGAATTATCGGAACGTTTTTATTGTTTTTTGGAGTTTCAGGGTTTATTTTAAAATTAGTTCAAAGTAACAAAAAGTTATATTTGAAGGGTTTAAATATATTTACTTTAAGACAGATAAATAGTAAAGTTAATACAATGGTATTTTCAATGAGTATTATTTGTTTACTTTTGTTTTTTACGATTACAATATTTTCGTCAGCTTGGAGTATTAATGTAAGTTTGAAAAAAGATTTAGTTTATGGTACGCCAGCTGATGTTCAAATTATTAGTTATTCGCAAGATGTTTTAGATGTTCAAGAGGGTATTTTGGATAAAGTTGGTTATGATATTAATAATTTCTCTTCCTATGTGAAAGCTAATACTTATGGGTTTGAGGATGTTACGGTTGGAGCTTTGATAGAACCTATTAAAAAAGAGGTTTTGAAAGTTTATCCTAATTTGCTTGTCGATAATTTACTACCGGTTATTAAAATATCTGATTATAATAAAATTGCTTCTTTTTATGGCCGTGATACTTATACTTTAAATGATGATGAATTTATTTTACTTGCTGATTATGCTCAAATGATTGAATATGAAAATAAGGCTTTAAGTGAGGGTGTTACTATTAGTATTAATGGTCAAAAATATCATAATAAGTATAATGAGTGCATGGAAGGTTTAATTGATATGAGTGGTAATAAGAGTAATGTGGGAATTGTTATTGTTCCTGATAATACTGATATTAATGGAAGTGTTTATGTTAGAAGTTATTTAATGGCTAATTATGAAGGTGATAAGGATAAAAAGGAAGAAGAATTTGTAAAATATGGTGATGAAATTGCTCGAAATGGTGGTTTTTATAATACTAAGTTAGATATATATACTGCTAGTACGGGTTTAAGGGCTATTATGATTTTTATTGGACTTTATTTAGGTATTATATTTTTAATTTCATCAGCTTGTATTTTGGCTTTGAAAGAGTTATCTGACAGCAGTGATAATAAAGAGAAATATCAGATGTTGAGGCGTATTGGTGTAGATGATAAGAGATTAAATAGAACTTTATTTACACAAGTTGGTATATTTTTTATGTTTCCACTTTTAGTTGCTGTAATTCATTCTATTTTTGGTATTATGTGTGCGAATATAATTATGGAAAGTATGAGTGTGACTAGTAATATGACTTCAATACTTGGGGCGGCATTACTTATTTTAATTATATATGGGGGATATTTCTTAGTTACTTATTTGACAAGCAAGCGAATTATAAATGAAAAATGATCAGAATTTTCTGATTATTTTTTTGTTTTTGAAGGAAATTTGATTTCTACGACGTATGTTTATAATAGGAGTGATTTTATTATTGTTTTTAAGAAAGGAGTTTGCTGATGAGATTAATTAAAATGAATGTTTTTAGAGCTATTTTACCTTCTTTGGGAATATGTTATAAGAAGGTAGGTGGCAGTGTTTTGATTACTGGTTTTTACAGGAAAATTTTTTGGTTAATATAATATGGTAAGAAAATTGATTATTAAATAAGGCTTTGTTATAATCTATTTAGTAATAGAAAAGGAGGGTGGTTATGACACCACATAATAATGCGGAAAAGGGAGAAATAGCAAAGACGGTAATTATGCCAGGAGATCCGATGAGAGCTAAATATATTGCAGAAAAATATTTAGCTGATTATAGGCTGGTTAATGATGTTAGAGGTATGTATGCTTATACTGGATTATATAAAGGAAAAGAAATTACGGTTATGGCTCATGGTATGGGTATGCCTAGTATGGGAATATATTCATATGAGCTTTATAAGTTTTATGATGTAGAGGAAATTATTAGAATTGGTTCTTGTGGGGCTTATTTGGAAGAGATGAAGTTATTTGATATTATTTTATCAACGGCGGTTTATACGGAGAGTAGTTTCGCACTTACTTTGAATAATGATTTGTGTCATGTTGCTTATAGTGACGAGGAGTTAAATGTAAAAATTGGTAAGGTGGCTTATCAAAATGATATTAAGTTATATCGTGGTATGACAGCCTCACTAGATTGTTTTGATGTATATGCGACAGATATTAGTAAGTTTTTTGATAGGATGCCTAAGGATGTAAAGCCGATTGCAGCAGAAATGGAAGCTTTTGCTTTGTTTTATGTGGCTAAAATGCTTAATAAAAAAGCGGCTTGTCTGATGAGTGTGGTTGATTCAAAATATATTAAGGAAGTGGCTACAGCTGAAGAGAGAGAAAAAGGTTTAGATAAAATGATAAAACTTGCTTTGGATGCGGTTTTATAACTATATTTTGGACATAATAATTATGAGGTGAATTATGGAATTTTTTGATTATAGTGTTAATGGTTTTGATTTACATGTTATAAAAACTGAACGTTTTAAAACAGTTTTTTATAATGTGGATATAAGATTTGAAGATGCAAAGGAAAATGAAAAATATATATCTTTGTTGAGTAGAATTTTAGTTCAGACTAGTAGTAGATTTGATAGTGTAAGAGATATAAATGCTTTTTGTGCGAGTATTTATGATCCTTCTTATAATGTGCGAGTATTGGAAAGTGGCAGTCAAGATATTTTGTCTTTATCAGCTAGTTTTGCTAACGAGAAGTATACTGAAAAGGGGATGCTTAAAAAGAATTTAGAGTTTTTATCTGAGGTGTTATTTAGTCCTAAGGTTATTAATGGTGGTTTTGATGAAGAGGTGTTTCAAGTTCAAAAGGAAAAAATACTTGAATTTTACCGAACAATAAAGGATAAACCACAGAATTATGCAGGTTTTCGTCTTTCTGAAGAGATGCAAAGTAAGAAATATCAGGTTTATAAATTGGATGAGCTTATTAAAGCTATAGAAGATTTATCAGCTCATGAGTTATATGAGTTTTATAAGATGATTATGCATAAAGGAAAGTTAGATGTTTTTGTATGTGGTGATGTAAATCCAGAGGAGATAAGGGATATTTTAAGTGGAATTATCGATTTTAAAGGTTCTCAGGATGGAAAGATAGATCATTTGGTAAAGCAAGAGAGTTATAATAAGAAACCTAATATTATTGTGGAAAGTTCAAGTAATACGCAGAGTACTTTGATTGTAGGATGTAAACTTTCTTCTTTGACGGAGTTTGAGAGGAAATATGTTTTTGTTTTATATTCTTGGATATTAGGTGGAGGGATGAATTCTTTATTAAATCAAACGGTAAGAGAGCAAAATTCTTTATGTTATTATATTTATGCTTCAAGGCAAAATTTATTTGAGACAATGAAAATTTATGCGGGCATTGATGGCAAGGATTTTGATAAGACATATGAGCTTATAAAAGAACAAATGAAAAATATGGAAAAGGGTAATTTTTCTTTAGAAATATTTGATGGTGTAAAGGAGATATATTATAATTCTTTAATTAAGATTGAGGATTCACAAAGTGATTTAGTTGGTAATTTTACGTCGGAAGTTTTTGTACATAATGACGACATAGAAACTAGAAAAAAACAGATGGCAAAGGTTACTAAAGAGGATATAATTGATTTAGCTAAAAAAGTGCATATTGATACGGTGTTTTTACTAAAGGGAGAAAGATAAGATGGAGAAGAAGAGTTATAAGGGTTTAGATTTGGATGTATATGAAGAGGTTTTAGATAATGGACTTAGAATATATATTAGTCCAATTCCGAGACATACGATTCATGCGAGGATTACGACTTTTTTTGGCGGTTCAACTTTAGAATTTAAAATGGATGGTGAAGATAAATTTACAAAGGTACCTAGTGGGGTGGCACATTTTTTAGAACATAAGATGTTTGAGAAGAAAGATGGAAAAGACCCTTTGGCAGTTTATGAGAACAATGGAGCTTTGGGTAATGCTTTTACAAATGAATTTATGACGGCTTATCATTTTACTGGTGCGGGGCATTTTTTGGAAAATTTGCAGACATTGCTTAAGTGTGTTCACGAGCCTTATTTTACTGATGAAAATGTTTTAAAGGAAAAAGGCATTATTTCACAGGAGAAGAAACAAGATTTAGATAACCCGTTTTCGATAGTTTATGACCGCAGTTTAGTTAATACTTTTCACAATTTAGATTTTAAAAACACGGTACTTGGTAGTTTGGAAGATATTAATTCAATAACTAAGGAAGATTTATACAATTGTTATAATACATTTTATCATCCGAGTAATATGATACTGACGATTAGTGGTGATGTGGATCCTAAAGAGACGATAGATTTTATTAAGAAGTTTTATGAGGAGTATGATTTTAAGAAGAGACCTAAGGTTACTGTAAAACGCAAAGATGAGCCAAAGACGGTGGTTAAGAAAAAAGATATTATTTATATGGATAATTTATCTAAGGAGGTTTTGATTTGTTATAAAGTAAAAAAACCATCTTATATAAAAGATGCTTATTTGAATAGAATATATTTTTCATTTTTGCTTGATTTGAAATTTGGGGCTATTTCACCGATTGTCGATGTGTTTATGAAAGATTCTAATTTGATTTCACCTGTTTCGTCTTATTTGGAGCCGGCCAATGATTATTATATGGTTATTTTTAATGCGACGATTAAGGATAATGTGGATGATTTTATAGATTTGATTGATAAGACTATTAATGATAATAGTTATAATGAGGATAATTTTAATTTGATAAAGAAGGCTATTTTGAATTCAATTATTTTGTCGACGGAAAATGCGACGGGTATTTGTTCGATGATTGCCAATCAAGTATATTTTTTTGGAAGTCCTATATACGATATGCATGAGAAACTTAAGGAACTTGATTATGAGGTGTTTAAGAGATCGATTACTGATGTTGATTTAAGTAATAGGAGTGTAGTTATTTTAGAAAATGAAAAATTAAGAGGCTAGGGTGATGGGCTTCTTAATTTTTATTTGGCTTAGATTGATTAATTCATTTTCGATTTGTTTCAGTTTATTTTGAGTAATTTCAAAGGTGTAGATAATATTGACTTGATAATTTTTTTGGATATTAATGTTTTTTAATAGGTAATCGATTTGTTTTATATTTTTATATGGAAATTCGATAGTTATTTTGTAGCCTTTAACTAGGTTTACGATGGCTTTTTTATTTAAGGCTTTACTTACAGAAGTGCTATAAGCTCTAATTAAACCACCAGCACCTAATTTAATGCCACCAAAGTATCTAATTACAATACATAATATGTTGGTAAGATTATTTTGTTTTAAGACGTTTAAGATGGGGAGACCAGCAGTTCCACTTGGTTCACCGTCATCTTCGCATTTTTCCTTTCCATTTATTATGTAGGCATAGCAGTAGTGGGTAGCGTCTTTATATTGCTCTTTGATGGCTTTGAGGTTTTTTTGAATTTCAGTTATGTCATTTATGTTAAAGAGGACGGTAATGAATTTTGATTTATTAATTATTATTTCGTTTGTTATGCTTTCTTTTATGGTTTTCACTTTTATCACCTATGTAAATTATAGGAAAAAATTATGAAAAAAACAAGACGGTTATCCTGTTTTAGGACTATTTATGTTTTGAAATATTTCGCTGTTTTTTATTACTTGTTTACCGTTTTCTTTGGCATTTGTATTATACTATGATTAATGTTTTTGTCCAATTGACACTTAATCTTGATTAAATGGTGATATTTAATTATAATTAGCTTATGAGGTGAGGAGTTTATGGTTTTAGAGAAACTTAAGTTAGTACCACATAAACCGGGATGTTATTTGATGAAAAACAAAGATGGGGTAATTATCTATGTGGGTAAAGCGAAAGATTTAAGAAATAGGCTTAATTCTTATTTTCACTCTTCACATACGGGTAAAACGGCCAGACTTGTTAGTGAGATTGCGGATTTTGATTATATTGTGGTGTCTTCGGAAACGGAATCACTTATTTTAGAAATTAATTTGATAAAGAAGCATGACCCTAAGTTTAATATCTTGCTTAGGGATGATAAGACTTATCCTTATATTGAGCTTACAATGGAGAAGGTTCCAAGATTACTTATAGTTAGAAATGCTCATAAGAAGAAGAAAAAGACTAGATTGTTTGGTCCATATCCAAATGTTTATGCGGCGAGGAAGGTTGTTAATTTACTTAATAGGTTATATCCTTTAAGGAAGTGCAAGACTTATCAGAAAAGACCTTGTTTATATTTTCATATTGGTCAGTGTTTAGGGTACTGCACGAATAATGTGCCACAAGATAAGGTTGAGTTGATGGAAAAAGAGATAGTGAGTTTTTTAAAGGGTAATAATGATATTGTAACGAATAAACTTAAAGATGAGATTAATAAGGAGAGCGAGGCTTTACACTTTGAAAAGGCTTTAGAGCTTAAAAATTTACTTGATGATATAAATGTTATTTTGGTGAAACAGAAAATTGAGGTTAACGACAATATTGATAGGGATATATTTGGTTATTTTAGTGATGGAAATTATTTAAGTGTGTTTGTGTTTTTTGTTAGAGGTAGTAGGATAGCCGGACATCATCATCAGATTATTCCATTAATTGATGATGAGGGCGAAGAACTTACTCGGTATATTGCGAAATTTTATGATAAGGCTTTAATTCCTAGTGAGGTTTTGGTGCCTAGTATTGTGGATAGTAATCTTTTATCTGATTATTTTAAGGTTAAGGTTAAAGTTCCTGAGAAGGGTGTTAAGAAGAGGCTGGTTGATATGGCAGCGGATAATGCGAGGAAGCAACTTGAGGATGAGTACGAGCTTGTGATAAAAAATGAAGAGAAGACGATTAAGGCAAATGATGAGCTTAGGGAGAAACTTGGACTTGAGAAGCTTGATAGGATAGAGTTATTTGATAATGCGCATTTATTTGGTACTTATAATGTATCTGGGATGGTGGTGTTTATAGATGGATCACCGGCTAAAAATGAGTATAGGAAGTTTAAGATTTCTGTCGATAAAAATGATGATTATGGGACTATGCGAGAGGTTATTTATAGAAGATATTTTAGGGTTTTAAAGGATAACTTAGTTAGACCTGATTTGATTATTGTCGATGGTGGACTTGGTCAGATGAACGTAGCTAAAGAGGTTTTAGATAGTTTAGGGATGGATATTAATTTGGCCGGATTAAAGAAGGATGATAAGCATGCGACTAGGGCTTTAGTTACTTTTGATGGTGAGATTCCGATTGAAAAAAGGAGTAATTTATTTCACTATTTAGAGAGGATGCAGGATGAGGTTCATAATTTTACGATTAATTATCATAAGCAGATAAGAAGTAAGGGACTTTATGCGAGTATTTTAGATGATATACCGGGTATTGGAAAGCAGAGGAAGCAGGAACTTCTTAAGAAATACAAGACGGTTTCAAATATGAAAAAGCAGAGTATAGAAGAGCTTTCTAGTGTTTTGCCTTATAAGGTTGCTTTGGAACTTAAAAATATTTTGGATAGTTTAGATAAAGAAAAAGATGAGTAGGGTTATTCATCTTTTTTAGTGTTTTCTTTGATAATGACTTCAAAGTTATATTTTTTACATATGGTCATTAGGGTATGGAAAGTATAGGGCCTTGAGTTTATTAGACTTTTAGTGTTTTTATATTTTTCGATTGTTGATTTGGCTTTACCAACTAGCTCTCCGATTTCTTTATCTGATTTTCCAGTAGCTTGAATAATCATGTTCATAACTTCAGCTTCACTATAATTATTTGCAATTATTTTCATTTTTTATCACCAATAAAATTGTACCCTGAGGGAGCTTATAATTTACGTTTTGCTCCCTAGTAGAGAGCAAAAATTGTTGACTTTATGAAAAAGGGCAAGTATAATGAATATAGAATAACTCCCTCGTAGGGAGTAAAAAGTGTTTGGAGGATAGAAAATGAAAGAGAAAATAAAGAAAATTATATTTGGGTATTTGCCAGGTTTTATAACAGGCTTAATAGTTTGCGGGAGTATAAGTGTAATAGCAGCGACATATTTTCCTTCTAACGATGTAACTTATGATAATAAAGAAAGTGGCCTTACATCAACTAATGTACAAGGAGCCATAGATGAACTTTATACTGAGTGTACAACGATACCAGCAGGTGACCAAATAATAGAAAATGCAGGGCTTGAAAAAGACCCCTATGAGTGTAGGTATTTCTTTACCGGAGCCAATCCAAATAATTATATAACTTTCAATAATGAAACAGCCGGTTGGCGAATAATCTCAGTTGAGTGTGATGGAACAATAAAAATAATGAGAATAGCAAGTATAGGAAGAATTGCATGGGATACTTCAAGTACTGTGGGAAACAATAATTGGGCGCGTCCCGCAACACTTAATACATACTTAAATAATACATATTATAATCAATTAAATAATACAGCACAAAATCAAATAATAGAAGCAGAATACGGAATAGGAAAGGTTTTAACTCAAAACGATAATTTAGAGGAACAAATTAATGATGAAAATAGTGTATTATGGCAAGGCAAAATAGCTTTACCTATATTAAGTGAATATATAAGAACAAATAGCAATAAAAATAGTTGTGGTAATTTTAAATTATCAAATACTAATGATAACATATGCAAGAGTAGTAACTGGATGTACAATGAATCTAATTTTTGGACTTTAACAGGTTGGAGTAGTGTAACTTTTATACATATAATATTCATAGTAATAGTCAAATATATCATTATGGAGAAAATGGTGGAGATACCAATAGTAAATGGACTAATGTCCGTCCGGTAGTTACAATTGATTCAGATATCCAAATCACAGGTGGAGATGGTAGTCAATCTAATCCATACGAAATTTCTCTATAATTGGTTTTATAATCTAGTAAAAAAATGCTAGATTTTTTTGTCTAAGTTTGCTTTTTTTATTATACGGTATTACTATTATTGGAAAATTTTTCTACTCGACAAAACTTTACATTTTTTTGATATTTTGATATTATTGTATAAGATAAGAGGGTGCGCTTATATGAAGAAGTCTTTAACAATAATTGGAGTTGTTGTGATAATTATTGTGATTATATTTATTTGTGCTTGGATATGGGTGGATGGCTTAAAGGAAGATACAGCTATAACTAAGAAAAAAATGGATGAAGTTTTAGACGCTTACCCTAAATTTAATGAAGAAGTAGATAATTTTTCGAAGCTTAGAAATCAACTTTATGAGTCTAAGGAAGATTTATATTTGGAAACTTTAAGGGATAATGCGGCTAATTGGAATACTTTTATGGAAAATTATAAAAATAGCATTATGAAGGTTGAAAATACGGCTTTAATTCTTAAGAAAAACTGCGCTGAAGAGTATGGTGATGTTAATGTTAGTTCTAAATGTACGACATTTAAGGCTAATTATGAAGCGGCTCATAATTATTATATAAGTGATGTTAAAATGTATAATCAGATGGTTGATGAGTATGATGAGTACAATGCTGAGCACGGTAATGGGTATGCGAAAGTTAACAAGGCTTCGTATGGCCCATATGATGATTATATTGATTATGATAAAGATGGAGAATATTTTGGGAAAGATGAGGTAGTGGCTGATGAAAGATGATGAAGTAGAAGTATTATTTGAAGATGAAGAGGATATTGAGCTTGAAAAGAAAAGAAAATTAGTAATATCAGATGATAATGATGAAGATTTTATTAAAGATCCATCTTTAAATGATGTATTTCCAGACAAGAAAGATGTCGATATTGATAGGCTTTTAAATAAGTTTGAGGAAGTATCTAAGATAGATGAAAATTTAGAAGAGCCTTTTGAAGAAGTGACAGAAGATATTAAGAAAGAAAAAAAGTCTAAAAAAATGAAGTTATGGCAGATAATTGTAGTGATAATTATTTGTTTGGCTTTAGTTATTGGTTCAGGATTAGCATTTTTACTTTATGGACCGTATCCTAATTTTCGTAATTGGCTTATTACAACAGCGATGACGACAATGAATCACAAGTATTTGGCTACGTGGTTTTATGATGCTGAGACGATAAATACGGTTATGCAGGATAATTATGTGAGGGAATCTAATGAGGATGTCGATTTGAATGCAATTAGTTTTGTCGATTATAGTAATGCACGGGTAATGTATAAAAATAAATATGAAAAGGAAATTTTGACTCATGAAGAGGGGGCTAGTTATAAGCTAATTAATATTGATGGTGATGGTATTCGAGGATATTTGATTGCAATATATGATCCATCTAAGGTAAAGGTGGCAACAGCTTCTAATATGAATAGTAGAGGTGAGATGCTGACAACGATTGCAGAAAAAAATAAGGCGGTAGTGGCTATTAATGCGAGTGGTTTTTATGATCCTGGTTATGTTGGTAATGGTGGAAAACCGCATGGGGCGGTTATTCAAGACGGAAAGATAGTTAGTAATTTACCAAAATCAAATGTAGGCGGTGGAATTATTGGTTTTACTACTGATAATAAATTTATTATGGGCAAGATGACGGCGCAGGAAGCTATTAATAAAGGCATACGTGATGCGGTTGAGTTTGGACCATTTTTAATTGTCAATGGTGAACCTTCATTTATTAAAGGTAATGGTGGCTGGGGAACAGCTCCTAGAACAGCTATTGGCCAAAGAAAAGATGGTATTGTGTTATTTTTAGTAATGGATGGCCGTGATTATGTACATGGAATTGATGGCGTTGGTATGGTCGAGCTTACAGAAATAATGATGAATTATGGTGCTTATAATGCGGCTAATTTAGATGGTGGAACGTCATGTGGTCTTGTTGTTGATGGAAAACTTACTAATAAGCCGGTTAATGGTAGTGGTAAAAAAGTGACTAGGGCAATTCCTAATGCTTGGATAGTAACTGAATAAATATTTTGAATTTATAGACATATATTTACATTAGGAAAATATATTTACATTTTTGGTTAATGGCTATTTGATATAATAATAGTACATAAGGGGGAATTGTCTATGGCTAGAAGACGTAGAAAGGGAAAGAAAAAAACTGGTTTTGTTATTTTATTTATTTTGTTAGTTATAGGTTTATTTGTTTATTTTTGGTTTAATAAAGATGAGGTTAAAGATTTAATATCTAATGAAATAAAAGTAGAAAAGAAATTAAAGATTGTCGATGAAGATTCTAAGAGTAGGCCGATTGCGGTTATGATTAATAATAATCATGTCGCATGGCCACATGCTGGACTTCAAGATGCTTATATTACTTATGAAATTTTAGCTGAAGGTGGAATAACGCGTTTAATGGCTTTATTTAAAGATAAGGATACATCTAAGATTGGTTCGGTGAGAAGTGCAAGACCATATTATTTAGATTATGCGTTAGAAAATGATGCGATTTATGTTCATTATGGATGGAGTGACCAGGCTAAAGCGGATATTAGTGCACTTGATATTGATAATATTAATGGGCTTACAGTTTCTAGCGTGTTTTGGCGGGATAAGTCTTTAAATAAGGCTACTGAACATACGGTGTTTACGAGTATGGAAAAAATAAAGGAGTATGCTTCTGAGAAGGGTTATGACCGTGACACTGATAAAGATTTACTTTTAAATTATAGTGTTGATGAGATTGATTTAAGTAAGAGGGAAGATGCGATAAAAGCCGATACGGTATTTATGAAATATTCATATTATACTACTAGTAGTTATGAATATGATAGTGCGAATAAGGTTTATAAACGCTTTATGTCAGATGAACCACATGTTGACGCGGTGACTGGTCAGCAATATACTTATAAGAATATTATTATTACGCCAATTTCTACACATACGTACGATTCTTATGGTAGGTTAGAACTTGAAAATATTGGTTCAGGCGATGGATGTTATATAACTAATGGCTATGCAATTCCGATTACTTGGTCAAAAAGTAGTAGAAGTAGTCAAACGGTTTACAAGAATATGGATGGAAAAGAGATAAAAGTTAACGATGGAAATACTTTTATTCAAATAACTCCTCCATCAGAAGGTATTGATATTAAAGGCAATACTGATGAAAATGTATGATTTGTGCCAATTTGTAATTTATTTATAAATGTGGTATACTTAATAGGTAACTTTGAGGTGAAATATAATGAGTAGTCATAAAAAAGACTTACAATATATGAATATAGTTAACAATATTTTAAATAATGAAGAATTTTTAAAAATTAAGCAAATAGAGCATCATGGAATAAGTAGGTATGATCATTCTTTGAAGGTATCTTATTATTCTTATAAGATAGCTAAGCTTTTACATTTAGATTATGAACAAACAGCTGTTGGTGGTTTGCTTCATGATTTCTTTTTAAGTCCTGAGGATAGGACAAAGAAAGAGCGTATTGTTTCGGTGTTTGTTCATCCTAAACATGCTTTATCAATGGCTAGAAAAGAATTTGATTTAACGGCTAAAGAGGAAGATATGATTAGGTCACATATGTTTCCAATAAATTTATCTGTTCCGAAGTATGCTGAAAGTTGGATTGTAAGTATGGTTGATAAATGTGTGGCAACTAATGAGTTTGCTTTTAAGTTCCGTTTTAAACTTAAATATGCTTATAATTTATTCTTATTATTTGTAATTAGTATAATGAAAATATAATCCTTGTTAATAAATAGATTTTGAAGAGAAAGCGTGTATTCCTTTCTTTTTTTTCGTTGATTATTTAGGTTTCGATTGTTATAATATTTATAGAAGGGTGTTTTATATGAGCATAAAAGAGATAAAGAAACTAGGAAAAGATAAATGCAAAAAAAATTTTGACAAATTAATAGAAATGTATAATGATGATAATTGTTCTGCTATAGAAAAAAGAGAGATTGTTTCTTCTATAGGTAGACAAAATGATATTGATCGAATATATAATTTTATTAAAGCAAATATGTTTAAGAGAAATTATATGGATGTTGTTTATCAAATGTTTAGAACTACTTTGGTTTACTATAAGGATGAAAGATTTAAAGAGCTTTGTGAACAAATGAAAAAATATTATAAAAATGAAGTTATGGATAAAATGTATGAATATAAATTATCACCTAAGTTTGATTGTAAAAGATTACATGATAGTTCGATAGATAAGCCAATGATTTTGTTTGGCGATAGTAGTAAAACTTTAAAAACAATTGCGGATGGTGATATTAATTTGATATTTACTTCTCCACCTTATTATAATGCTCGTGAATATAGCGATTATATAAATTATAAAAAATATTTAGATGAATTAAGAAAAGTATTTTTAGAGTGTAATAGGATTTTACAAGATGGCAGATTTTTAATAGTTGATGTTTCTCCTGTTATTACTAAACGACCAGGACGTGAGTATGCGTCTATTCGATATCCAATTCATTTTGATTTACATAATATTTTATTAGAAACTGGTTTTTATTTTGTAGATGAAATAATATGGGAAAAACCTGAACCATCAGTTCCTAATAGAATTGGTGGTTATGTTCAAACGAAGAATCCTCTTTCTTATAAACCTAATTGTGTAACTGAAAGTATTATGGTTTATAGAAAAAATTGTAATTTTCTTTTAGATGAAAATATTAAGAAATATACGTTAAAAGATGATTATGTACCAAATGATGAACATGTAGATCGTTCAAATGTGTGGAAAATTTGCCCTGTTAGTAGCAAGAAACATCCAGCTGTTTTTCCAGATGAATTGTGTAGGAGAATTTTAAAATATTATTCATTTAAGGGGGATGTTGTATTAGATCCTTTTGCTGGTATTGGCACATTTGGGAAAATAGCATATCAAATGGGAAGAATTCCTGTAATGTGTGAAATTAATGAAAAATATGTAAGTGTAATGAAAGGAGAAAAAATTTATGATGTCATTTCAACGTCAAGTAATAGATAGAACAGTTGATAAATTGTTAAATGGTGAAGACTATAGAAAAGAAGTTATTAATTCAATAAATGCTGAATTTTTTGATTTTGCTATTTTATTTTTCAAAAAAATTGTTGCGGCAAAATTGGATTCATGTGAAATAAGTTTAGAGTGGTATAAAAAACATTTTATAAATAGTAAAGATTATAATCCGGCGGAAAATGCCATATATGCTGGAATGAATAAAAAGACTATAACTAATATTTATGGTACTGCAAATAAGCAAGTTGTATTGGATGTGGCCAATGCTAATTTTAGTTATTTGTCAGCTATGATAGATGAGTTGAATCAAGATTCTACTGATGATATTGGAATATCAATTAAATTAACTTATCATGATGTTTATGTTGAATTAAATTTAGCTGAAAGTTTATTGGTGATTAATGCTTTAGCTACTAAAAAAGCAGCTATTAGTGGTGGCGCTTGGAGTTCAATAGGAAAGAAAGTTGAAAAACCATTAGTTACAAAATTATGTGTTTTATGTGGTGTACCAAAAGAATATATGGATTCTCGTGCTTTTATTAAAGATTCATCTTTAGATTATGATAGAGAAATTGATTATAAATTATATAATAGGTCTTGTGATAGTATACGAGTTGAAGTTAAATTAATGGGACGTGGTAATCCAGAAAGTGCGGATGTGATATATGCAAGAGATACAAAGTTGTTTATTGCAGATACTTTGAGTGAACAAAATAAAAAGCAATTTGCTAGTAATAACATTTCATATATAGAGATGAAAAATAATAAAGATATTATTAGTGATTTTAAAAAAGTATTGGATTGTTTAGATGTTCCACATGCATAATAAAATTTTAATATATATTATTAATGGGTCTTTATAAATGACTCTTTTTTTGTTATAATTATGTTGTTGTCCTTGTAGCTCAGTAGGATAGAGCAACCGCCTCCTAAGCGGTAGGTCAGCAGTTCGAATCTGCTCAAGGACGCCATTTTTGTATTTTATAAATGGAAGTTTAAGACTTCTTTTTTGTTTATTCGAACGGTAATATAATTTATGAGTAGAGGTGGGTTATGGAGATAGAAAATAAAATTTTTAAGACTTATACATTAAATAAGGATAAATTAATTGATTATGGGTTTATTAAGGAAGATTATGGTTATAAATATTTAAAGAAGATTATGCATAATACTTTTCAAGCTATAATTGTTATTGATGAAAATGGTATAGTTAGTGGCAAGATTTATGATTTAGAAGCCGAGTGTGAGTATACAAATTTTCGGGTTAAAGATGTGACTGGTGAGTTTGCTTTGACGGTTAGAGAAGAATATGAAAATATTTTGAAGGATATTAGAGATAAGTGTTTTTCAAAAAAATATTTTATTTATAGTCAGTCTAATAGAATTACTGATTATATTGGTAAAAAATATAATGTATTACCGGAATTTTTATGGGAAAAGTCTCCTCAATATGGAGTTTTTAGAAATTCAAAAAGTAATAAATGGTTTGGAGTTATTATGAATATTGATAAAAGTAAGATTGCTTCAACCGAAAAAGGTGAGGTAGAGGTAATAAATCTTAAATTAGATGATTTAAAGTATTTAGAGCGAAAAGGTGTTTATCCGGCATATCATATGAATAAAAAATCGTGGGTAAGTATTGTTTTAGATGATACTTTAAAGGATGAAGAAATAATAGATTTAATAGATATTAGTTATGAATATTCTGACATTAAAGATGAGTGGGTAATACCAGCTAATCCAAAATACTTTGATGTGATTAGTTATATTGAAAGTTTAAAGGTGTTTTCATGGCGGCAGCCTAAAAATATAAAGTTGAACGATATTATATACATTTATTTGGGAAGTCCTTATTCGGCTATAATGTATAAAGGCAGAGTAATAGAGTTAGATATATATAATGATGCTGAAGATAGGGTAATGAATATTGAGCTTTTAGAGAAGTACGATGCTAAAAAATATACGTTTTCAAAGTTAAAAGAGTATGGGTTAAATTCGGTTAGAAGTCCAAGAAGAATACCAAGTAAATTGGTTAAAATTTTAAATAAATAAAATATACTTTAAAAAATAAAAAATATAATATATAATAATTATGAGGTGAAGATAATGGAATATAGAAGATTTAATAATACTATAATTGTTAGAATTGACAAAGGTGAAGAGATATTAAGCAAAATCCAAGAGGTGGCTTTAAAAGAGAATATTAAGCTTGCGAGTGTTAATGCACTTGGAGCGACTAATGATTTTACAGTAGGTGTTTTTAAAACAGATGAAAAGAAATATTATTCAAATGAATTTAAAGGAAATTTTGAAATTGTTTCATTAACTGGAACTATTAATACTATGAATAATGAATTTTATACACATATTCATATGAGCGCTGGTAATGATAAAGGTGAAGTGTTTGGTGGCCACTTAAATAGGGCTATTGTTAGTGCTACTTGTGAAATGGTTATAAATATAATTGATGGTCATGTTGATAGATATTTTGATGAAGAAATTGGCTTAAATTTATTTAAGTTTTAGGAGTATTTTTATTTCCTTGTTTTTTCTTAGTTTTGTGGTGTAGTTAAGATTTTATTTATTTTTGCTAATTTTTGAATATGTTTATGTATTATTAAAAATAGTTGGGAGAAGAAAAATGAAGAAAAAAATTATAATTATTGCCTGTATTATTGTGGCAGTAATAGTAGGGGTATTAACTTATACGGTTATATCTGAACTTAAACAAGAGGATAAATTAAAAACAGAATTATCAGAGTTAAGTGATTTAACAAATGAGAAAACTATCGATATGGATGAGATTAATAAGCGATTAGATAGGATTATTACAACAGGAGATTATGCAGAAGTAGAAGATGCTTTTAAATCATATTTAAGGGATAGTTTTGATAATATTATAGAGATTGTTGATTTAATTAATGATGAAAAAATAACTACTTTACTTACTGCTGATAACTATAAAACTGATGGCAAAGAATTTACTGAATCAAAAAATTATATTTCTGATTTAAGGCAAAAGTTAGAAGAACGTAAAGAAAAATATTCTGAATATATGACTAAAGAAAAAGCTATGTCATATATTGAAGATAAAGGATTAGATAGTTATTATGTCGATTTATATGAACAAGAATTTGTTGGAGATATGGATTCTATAAAAGACACTACTGTGGAAGATTCAATAGATGACATAATAGAAATTTTAAATATATCAGAAAAAGTATTAAATCTATTATCTGAAAATTCTAATAGTTGGACTATTGATGGAGAAAATATTGTATTTTCTAATGATAATTTAAGTAATCAATATAATGAGTTAATTAATTCAATAGGCTAGTCTTATCGCTAGTCTATTTTTATATGCTAAAATATGATATAATTATCTAAACAAAAATATAGAGTTTTGTATTTGAAAGTGAGAAAAAATCATGAAAAACAAAAAAGTCAACAAACAAGAAATTAAAGATGAAACAAAAACATATAT
>CALVVS010000024.1 GCA_944363925.1 uncultured Bacilli bacterium
TCCTTTCGGAGAGCTAATATAAATGATTATTTTTACTTATTCAAATGACCAAAATGACGTTTTTGTTACTATTTTTTTATCTAATTTAGGTATTTTAGTCTAGGTCAATTTACCTAAATTGGTTCTTTTTTATCTTTCAATTTGCCAAATTGATAGTTTTTTAATTTTTTTGAAAAATGTAAAACTTAACATATGAACATTATCTTCTACTTTATCTGATACGGGTCTGATTGAGTACCACTTCCACTCAAAGTGACTTCAGAGCTTAGATAAACGACCGGGCGGACCGCATCGTTCATACGGCCCGCGCCGCCGATGCCGCTGCCGAAGTCGCCATAGCCCACAGCAAATACGTCATTGCCCGCACTGTCAGCATCAGGCGACAACGTCCACCAACTATCATTTATATACATCCAATTTGTATTTCTACAACTACTATAATTACTATTATATAAACTAAATGTTCCACAGCTACTCTTATTATTATTACTTCTTAAATATTCACTCATTGTAACTAAAGCTACTTTTCCGTTCCACTTAGTACCATTTTCATCATTTATTTGGTCGGCTAAATCATTATTACCATATGTTACATCCCCAATACTCCAATCTTTGGCTACTATTTGACTTTTGGCAGTTGCATTTAGTCCATTATAATATGTTCCATTTAAGTATGTGTTTAACGTAGCTGGCCTTGCCCAATTATTATTACCAGAATTATCCCACGCTATATTATTACTAGTATTTATATCTCCTGTCTTCATTATTTTTATTGTTCCATCACACTCGACTGATAATATTCGCAACCGGCTGTTTCATTATTAAAAGTTATATAGTTATTGGGGTTAGAGCCAGTGAAGAAATACCTACACTCATAAGGGTCTTTTTCTAGCCCAGCATTTTCGATTATTTGGTCACCAGCAGGTTTTGCTGTACATACTCCATATAGTTCATCGATAGCTCCTTGAACATTAGTGCTTGAAAGTCCACTTTCAGTATTATCATATGTAACATCATTAGTTGGAAAATATGTCGCAGCTATTACACTTATAGTTCCACTTACTACTATTCCAACAATTAATCCTATCGCATAACTTTTTATAAATTCTTTTATTTTCATACTTTTTTATCCTCCCTATTTTTATAATATCATATTTCAGGACAAAAAGTATACCTTTTTAGGACAAAAAGTTTGCTTATTTATTTTGGCAATTGTGGGACAATTAGTTTGGTGATAGGATGAACGGATTACAAAATTATAATAAAGATTTTAAGAAGATTATCTGTAAAAATATTAAGAAGTTTCGCAAAGAGAAAGAAATAAGACTTATGGATTTGGCAGAGATGCTTGAGGTTTCTCCTGAATATTTAAAAAGAATTGAGTCACCAAATGATGATAAGAAAACTTGTTCACTTACTTTACTTTATAAATTATCATTAATTTTTGATAAAAAGTTAGATGATTTTTTAATAGACGGTCAAAAATGATTGTCTTTTTCTTTACACTCGCGTTATAATAGGATTTATGAAATTTTATTAATTCAGAGTATCAAATTTAATTAAATGAGGAGTTATTATGTTTGATGAAGATTTAGATATTATTACAAAAATAAAAAATGAAAAGACAATTGATGAAATAGCTTTTGAGATGAAAAAATCTATAAATGATATTCATAGGTGTATAATAAATCTTAAAAATAAGGGTATGGTGTTTAATAAAATAGTAAGTGATAACGGAAAAATAAGGTATTTTATTCAAAAATATCCCGAAGATAATTCATGTTTTTTAAATATGAAACTTTGTGATAAAAGGAAGTTTTCGGCAATGCTTATCAGTGATTTACATTTTGGCAATGAACTTGAAAATATTGGATATTTAGAGAAAGTTTATGATTATATGCGAGATTATGATATGCATATTATCATTAATGGTGGTGATTTAATTGACGGAAGTTTTAGCAAAGGTGTACAAAAGATTGATGATCCAATCTGTCAGTTAGATTACGTGATTAAAAATTATCCATTTGATAAAAGAATTTTAAATTTAATTTGTTTGGGAAATCATGATTTTTCTTTATACAAGGCTGGGGTTAATATTGAAAAAAGTTTAGAGGCTGCAAGATACGATTTAATACCGCTTGGATATGGACTTGGAGGTCTTAATTTTGGAGGAGCAGAAATATTTATAAGGCATTTTATTCCGGATTATATTTTTGAGTCTATTAAAGGAAAGTTAGTTCTCGAAGGTCACAAACATAAGGCGGGGTTTTGGAATATTGAAGATGGTCTTTTAGTTAATATTCCAACTTTAAGTGATTTAGTGCTGGGTAAACACGCATTTGCCGGAGCTATTAGGATGGATTTAACTTTTGATGATGATGGTTATATATCTTCAGGAAGGTTTGAACAATTTATTGTTTGCGATAAGTTATATACAGTTAATGAGACTAATTTAGATTTGAGTTATTTAAGTCACGATTTACTTAAGGAAGAGGAAGTTAAGCCAAAGCTGAAAGTACTTAACAAAAATGGACTTAGTCAAACTGAAAAGTTTAATTTAAGATGGAAACACTGAAAAAGAATTCTGCTTGGAATTCTTTTAATATTTGCCACATTTACTACCCCAAGAATCTACAAGTTCATTATTACGATATATTTTAAGTAGTTCACAGGAGTTGGGACATCTATGGCATTCAAAGGCTTTGGTTTGAAATTTTATGTTTTTCATTTCTAGCGAATATGTATGGCCAGTTTTATTTTTTTTAGCTAAAACGGCAATGCCGATAGCGCCCATTAGATGACTATTTTCATCGACGATGATATCTTCATTTAATATTTCTTTAAAATATTTAACGACGCCTTTATTTTTAGATACTCCGCCTTGAAAGATGATTGGACCAACGATTTTTTTACCTTTGCCAACATTATTTAGATAGTTTAAAACAACACTTTTACAAAGGCCGGCAATAATGTCTTCTTTAGGATACCCTACTTGGGCTTTATGAACAAGGTCTGATTCGGCGAATACGGTACATCTAGCAGCTATTTTAACGGGGTTTTTAGATTTTAAGGCATAATCACCAAACTTTTCAACATCAATACCTAATCTTTTGGCTTGACTTGATAAAAATGAGCCGGTGCCGGCAGCACACAGTGTATTCATGGCATAATTAGTGATGATACCGTTTTTTATTAATATTATTTTAGAGTCTTGGCCACCTATTTCTAAAATGGTTCTGACGTTTGGATAAAAGGTTAATGTACCGATGGCGTGGGCGGTGATTTCGTTTTTGACGACTGAGGCTTTTAACATTAGACCGATTAGTTTTCTAGCGCTGCCAGTAGTACCAATACCTTTTATTTGAAAGTCTTTAGGGAGTTTTTGTTTTAATATATCCAATAATTTTCTTACGGCATTTGTGGGGTTTCCTTCGGTCCAAATATAAGCTTTGGTAATTATATTATTATTTTCATCAATGATTACTCCTTTGGTGGATATGGATCCAATATCGACACCTAAATAACAATCTTTCATTTTTCTTTCCTCATTTCTAACATATCATAAAAAGCTTCTAATCTAGTTTCAATACCAGTTTGGGAGGTTGCGGAATCAAAGCTGAAAAAAAGAACCGGTTTTTGATAAATACTAGCAATTTTATTTATGATTGGCATGGCTCCGATTTCAGGGGTACAAAAGGATGATTTTATATGAATTATACCGTCATAATTTTTTTCACAAAGATATTTACATCTAGCGATGTTATCACTAGCGTCGGCGCCCATGTTATAAGTAAAATGTTTTTGGGCGTATTTTTGATATTTTTTAGCTTTTTTGGCTTTTTCAAATAGAAGGTAATGAACATTGGTAAAACGTTTTATTTCAATATGATGTTTGGCTAAAGATTTTTCTAAATAATAGTTAGAAAATGGTTCCATGATGGTATATAGTTCGCCTATTATACCTATTTTTAACCGATTATCCGGCTTACGAACTTTTAGTTTATGAAATTTTTTGAGATATTTTTTATAGGTTTTATATAGTGAATAGTAATTTTTGGTTTGACTAAATTCCACTAACATTTCTTCTTTTAGGTTTTCGAAAGAACCTTCTATTTGTTCAAAGCCAATATTTTCTCTAATGTAGTCATCGACAATATCCATATATTTAACCATTTTTAAAGCGATAAAGCTATAATAGATGGCTTTTAATTTGGAAAATTTAGGGTTTATTTGTTTTAATAATTTATTTATTCTTTTAATGTTGGTCTCACCTTTGGTAACTAAGTTAATTATTTTACATTTATAGCCTAGATCTTCTAATATTTTTTCTTGAAGTTCGGCATAGTAACCATATCTACAGCCACCACCCATTTGAATTAAGATTTCGGCGCCTTTATTTAAGCTTTCAATCATGGTTCCTAGAGTATATTTAAAAGGCGTGCAGACGAATTCTGGAGAATATTTAGTACCTATTTCAATGGTTTTAGCGGTAATATTTGGCGGGCTTATTATTTCATCATTTGGAAAGATGTGTGAAAGTAAATAGGCTGCAGGGATATGGTAGTCGCCCATTTTAGGAAAAGCTATTTTAGTCATTTAATTTTCCTCCTAACATATCTAAGAAGCTTTCTAGTCTAGTTTCTATACCAGTAAATGAAGTGCTGTCGTCGATAACAAGATTAAGATATGGAATTTTGATTTTGCGCATGGCTAGTTCATTGGCTAAGCTATCGGGTGCACAAGGAAATGAAGATATGAATATTAGACCGTTTATTTGATTTTGACAATATATGATGGCACCTAAGTTATCTTTACTATATTTAAAGTAAAGGTCTTTAGATATTTTTTTACTTAAAGGGCCGGTTATTTTAGGGTTAAATTTATCCGAATAGATTATTTCGATATTATTTTTGATTAAATATTTAATTATATCTTTACCAATTAGTTCATCATATAGATTATAAGGGTGTCCGACTAAGAGAATTTTGGTTTTTTTAAGTTTTAATTTATTTTGATTTATTTGGTGGTTTTTTTTAAGGCGTTTTTTTTCTTTAGTGATAGCGTATTTATAGGCTCTTTTTATTTGAAATGGTTTTTTATTTAAAGTTTTACCAATTTTATAAAGTCCTTTTTTTAAGGTTTGACCTTTTTCAAGGTCAATATTATAGTTAAGTATTTTTATATCAAAGAGATTTTTTATAATGTCATAGGCAGCCCAAAAATTAGTACAGGTTTGGTTATCATTTTTAAAATTACTAATTCTTGGCACTAGGATATAATCACATTTATCTTTTAGATAATCGATATGGCCAAGATAGTTTTTTAAGGATAAACACATTTCGCTATCGGCTATTTTTAGGCCTTTATTCATGATTAAATTATTAGTTTTAGGGCTTACGATATAAGAGATGTTTAGGGCATTAAAGAAGTCTTCCCAAAGGTCTTTATAATAGTAATAAAATAGACTACGAGGAATACCGACTGTTTTCATAGTATCACCATTAAAAATATATTATGTTTTTTTATTTTTATGAATATTTTTACCGATGTTACAGATTATAATAGAAGGAGGCGATTATGGAAAAGCAAAAGATTAATTGCAGTGTTTATGACTGCAAATACTGTGATGTAATGAAAGATTTATGCAATCTTAAACAGATAAAAGTAGCGTGCTGCCGGGCGGATAATACGAAAGAATCGACGATGTGTGATAGCTACGAAAAAACTGATTTAGATTGATGTTTAAAGATTATAGGGCTTTTGATATACTGGCCTTTTTTCTTATGTTTGAAATTTATTTTGGGTAAATTTCAGAAAAAATGTATATGGTTTTTAATTTATTTGGTATAATTAATGGTGTTGGGAGGCGGTATTAGTGCATATTAAGTTACTTTCAAATGCGGAATTTTTAGAGTTTTCTAAGCAGTTTAAACCTGGTTCTATTTATCAAACGCCTTATTACGCATTTACAATGCATGAAGAAAATTATAGTTCGATGTTTGTGGGACTTATGGATGGTAATGTTTTGAGGGCGGCTTCGCTTATTTTGGTATATAAAATTAATGGTTTTAAGTATGCTTTAGCGCCTAGAGGTTTTTTAATTGATTATAATGATGAGAAATTACTTACAACTTTTACAAAGTTAATTAAGAAGTTTTTAGGTAAAAAGGATATTGTGGCGATTAAAGTTAACCCGATGATTATTAGAAAGGTATATAACAGTACTGGTCATGAGATTAGTTTTAATAATTTATTTGATAAGACTTTTAATGATATGAAAAAACTTGGATATTTTCATCTTGGTTACAATAATTATTTCGAAGCTTTAAAGCCAAGATTTGAAGCTTATATTAATTTAGATTTAGATTATATTAAATTGTTTGGAAATATTGATAAAAGCTGCCGGAACAAGATTAGAAAAGCAGTTCGCGATGGGATTAAGGTTTATCATGGAAGAGAAGATGATTTAAAATATTTATATGAACAAACGAAGGATGAGTATCCAAGAGATTTACATTATTTTAAAAATTTATATAAGTTTTTTGGGAAGGATGAACTTGTAGATTTTTATTACAGCAAGTTAGATACGACGGACTATGTGCAGTATACTCAAGAGATGTACAATAAGTATTTTCTTAGAAGTTCTGAACTTAGTAAGAGTTTGATTTCGCAAAAAGGTAATTTAGATAAAATAATTAATGAAAAATTAGAGGTTGACAAAATGGTTGTTAAATACCGCATTCAGTTAGCGGAAGCGACTGAATATTTACGGAATTTTCCAAATGGAATTGTGACATCGACAGCTTTAGTGATTAAATGGCAAGATGCGGTTTATTTAGCTATCGATGGTTATGATAAGAAGTATAAACAGTTTGGAGCTAAACAATTAATGATTTGGAAATTGATGGGCCGGTATGCGAAGTTAGGTTTTAAAAGATTTTATTTAGGTGGTGTGGCAAATATTAACAAACCAAACAATAAATACAAAGGTTTAAATGAGTTTAAACTTAATTTTCACTCTAATGTTATTGAGTATATTGGTGATTTTGAATTAATTACTAATTCGCCTTTATATTTTGTATATAAAAATTCTTTTGGAATTACTGGTATTTTTGGGCAAAAAAAATAAACGATAGGCATGTTACTATCGTTTTTATAAGTTTACATTATGGTAGACGTGCTGGACATCTTCAACTTCATCTAGCATATTTAACATTTTTTCGAAAGTTTCTTTATCTTCACCTTCTAGGGTGACTTTTTCTTTTGGTAGCATGGTGATTTCATCTAAATCAAATTCGACATTTTTTAATTTGTTTGTAATGGCTTCTTTGATATTATTTAAGTCATTTGGGTTACCATAGACAATAATTTCATTACCTTCGGTTTCCATATCGACGATGTCTAAGTTAGCTTCTAGTAAAGCGTCTAGGGTTTCTTCTTCAGTTAGGCCTTTGAAACTGACGATACATAGATGGTCATACATATAACTGACACTACCCTGCGCCCCCATTTTAACATGGCATTTATTGATTACGGCTCTAATACTACTGACACTACGATTAACGTTATCGGTTAGACAGCTAATGATAGCGGTTGAACCTGATGGGCCAAATATTTCATAACTTGCAGATGTATAGTTTTCATCTACGCCACTATTTACTTTTTCGATGGCACGGTTAACGATATCGTTTGGTACTTGGTCTTTTTTAGCTTTGTCTACTAATCTTTTTAAGGTTGGATTACCTTCTAGTTCAGTGCCACCATTTTTAGCGGCTTGATATATTTCTCTTGCGTACATTGAATACAATTTAGCTTTAGCAGCTCCAGTTTTTTGAATGCTGGCTTTTCTTACTTCATATGCTCTTCCCATATTAATCTTCCTTTCTGTGCTTTTTTTAAAGCGTCTTTAGCGGCGTCTTGTTCGGCGCCTTTTTTACTATGTGAGGTACCTCTGCCATACACGATACCATCGATGACGACTTCGACAGTGAATTTTTTATTATGTGATGGCCCTTCTTCACTTATTAGTTTATATTCTAAACTACGTTTATCGGTTTGAACAGATTCTTGTAAAATTGATTTATAGTCGTCAAAAAAATCAATTTCATGACTTTCAATAAGTGGGACAATATATTCATTAAAAAAGTTATGTACTTTATCTAAGCCTTGATCTAGATAAATGGCCCCTAAGAAAGACTCGAAGATGTCAGAGACGATGGCTTTACGGTATTTACCGCCATTTTCTTCTTCGCCTTTGCCAAGTTTTAGATATTCGTTTAGCCCTAGTTTTACCGAGTATTCATAGTTGGCGGTTTCACAGACATAATGGGCTCTGATTTTAGTCATTTCACCTTCATTATATTTATTACTTTTATAAAGATAATCACTCATTAAGAGTTCTAAGACAGCGTCTCCTAGAAATTCTAATCTTTCATAACTTTTGACATTATGTTCATTAGCGTATGAAGTATGAGAGAAAGCTGTTTCATATAATGAAAGGTCATTAGGGGTTATTTTAAATTTTTTTAATAGTTCCACTTTGAATCACCTTAAATATTATATCATTAATTTTTTTACTTTAAAACCCCTACTTTTTCATACAAAAAGCCATTTTTTGAAATGACTATTTTTTTAAGACTTTTTGATGACCTTTAGAAATTATGGTTTGAGCATCAATTTGTTCTTCTTTGGTAAGTATTATATTTTCTTTATCACTTTTTAAGATTTCTCTTATTTGCACAACTAATTCTTCTAAATCCTTTCTATATCTTTCAAGCATTTTTTCGAAGATATCTTCTTTTGAATCTAGAAAAGCTAGGTTTTGAAGGTGCATGTTTTCGGTGTGCTGGTGCTCTTTTTCATAATCTCTGTAAAGTTTTTTGTTTAAAATGTTGATTGTTTTTTGGGAAACTTTTGTTTTTGAGGTTGTTTCAAGAGTATTATTAGTTATAGCATCCAACATGTTCATAATGCTTGGGAACAAAGTTACTAGACTAAGTAATTGTAAAAGTAACATATCGGATACACTTCCTATACCATAAATTGCCATACTTATTAAAAGAAAAATTACAGCATTTGGTATATAATTACCAGCTTTTTTAAAAAATAATTTTGTATATTCTTTATTTTGTAATAAATCTGGATTTATAGGTTTTCCATCAATAGACAATTCTTTAATGTATTCATAATCATTTAGTGTTCCTTTAACTTTATGTTTTCTAGTCATAGGCAAATTTTTGATTAGTTTAATGGTCTTCATTATATCTAATTCTTTTTGACTTGGATAAATTTCTTTTTGACGTTCTTTTTTGAAGTTATATAAGTTATCTTCTAATTTTTGAATAGTTGTAGTTTTACGTTGATACTCATAATAATATTTTTCTAAAGTTTCTAAGTCTTGTTCATCTAAATTTTCTAATATTTGTTTAATTTCTGTTTCTGTCATGTTTTCTTCCTTTCAAAGTAGTTATATTATAGTTAGTTTGTGTATTTTTGTCAATTAGCTTTTACATTTGTTTTCATTTTTAGTATAATTAATATATGGGAAAGTTTTTAATAAAGTCAATTAAAATGTATCAAAGTATTCCCGGAAATTTTCATAATATGTGCCGGCATATTCCAACTTGTTCAAATTATGCGATTGAAGCTATTGAAACATACGGAGCTTTTAAAGGTGGGATGATGGCTTTGAAGAGAATTTTGCGGTGCAATCCTTTTGGCACTAGTGGATACGATCCGGTTATTAAGGAGGTTAAACATGAAAAGAGTTTGTAGTTTATTTTTGTTAATTATATTGGTGTTTTCTTTAACGGGGTGTTTAAAGAGGGATAATATGGAAGATATTACTATTTATACAACTAATTATCCAACTGAATATATTACTAAACGCTTATATGGAGAGTTTAGTACGATTAAGAGTATTTATCCTGATGGGGTTAATATTAATACATATAAGTTGACGGATAAACAGATTGAAGATTATAGTAAGTCTAATTTATTTATTTTTAATGGTTTGAGTAATGAAAAAGATTATGTGGAACCGATGAGAGAGATTAACAAAAATTTAAAGATTATCGATACGACTTTATCGATGGAATATAACGATAGTATTGAGGAGTTATGGTTAGATCCTTCTAATTTCTTGATGATGGCGCAAAATGTGAAAACTGGTTTTAACGAGTATATTGATAGTTATTATTTAACTAATAAGATTGAAGAGAATTATGAGGCTTTAAAGATTGAGGCGTCTAATTTAGATGCGAAGATTAAAGAGGTTGTTTCTAATGGAAACAGTACAGCGATTGTAACTTCAGACAATATGTTTAAGTACTTAGAAAAATACGGAGTGACAGTTTATTCTTTAGATGAAGCCAATACGGATGTGAATGCGGTTTATAATGAGGCTTTGAGCATGATTAACAAGGGACTAATTAAGTATGTTTTTGTTAAAGGAAATGAGGAATATAATTCGACGGTTCAAAGGTTAACCGAAAATACAAATGTAACAGTTCAAAATTGGCATACGCTTTCTAATTTGACGGAAAGTGAAAGAACGAAAAATGACGATTATTTTACTTTGATGAATGCGAATTTGGAGTTACTTAAAAATGAATTATACAAATAGCGAGCTTTAATTTAGGGCTCGCTTTTTATGTATTATTAAGGAAATTATGATAATTAGAATAATTATGCTGGAGATTATGAAGATGATTTCTTGTTTGATGAAGTTTATGATATTAAAGTTTAAAGTTTCTTTTAAGGTTATTTTTTGAGTGTCTAGTAGTTTATCTTGATAGTAGATTTTTAAGGTTCCTAAGGTTTCGCCTTTTTTCATGAAAGGGGTTATTTCATTTTTGCCTTGATAAATTAGTTTGACGTCTTTTTGGTTATAGTTATTTGGAAGATACAAGGTAAGGCTTTTACTAGGATAGAGTTTTAAGGTTTCTTTTTTTGTATATTTAGTTTTAATTGTTTTAAATGATTTATTTTTATTTACAATTTCTTGATTATTATAGTTATTTATGAAGTAGTCATAGATTGTTTTAGCGTCTTCGATATGATGCGGGGCTTTTTTATCATAGGTGGCACCGGTGGTTACTAACATATAATTAATATTATTTGCTTTGGCAATGGTTGCGAGACATAGACCAGCTCCGGTAGTGGTACCGGTTTTACCACCAAGTATATATGATACATCGATATTAAATCTTTGAGCGCTACTTTGGATAGTACTTTTTAGGGTTACTTTGCCGTCGGATGATTGATATTTATCTGTTTGAATTATTTCTTTAAAGTATTTATTTTTTAAGGCTTCTTTGAAGATGATGGATATTTCTCTTGCGGTTGAATAGTTATTTTCATCATCTAGGCCAATGACGGTACTAAAATGAGTATTTTTAAGTCCTAGCTGTTTGACTTTATCGTTCATTTTTTGAATAAATTTTTCTTCACTACCGGCGATGTTTCTAGCTAAGGCTTTAGCGGCTTCAGCGCCTGAGGGCAAAAGAAGGCCATATAATAGATCTTTATAAGTGACGATTTGTCCTTTAGTAAAGCCGGCCGTGACGAGGTTTGCTTCTATTAATCCATCAAAGTCTTCTTGGGTCATGACGATTTGTTCATCTAAGTCTTTGATGTTTTCTAAGGCTATTAAGGCGGTCATTATTTTGGTGAGACTAGCAATAGAAACTTTTTCATCGGCGTTTTTTTCATACAAGACAGTTTCATTATCTAAGTTATACAATATAGCTGTTTTAGAAGTTATGTTTAATTCTACGGCATTTGTTTTTAATGTAAATAAGACAAAAGTGATTATTATTGTTAAAAATTTTTTCATGATTTTCCTCCATTATTTTTTTACAGCAAGGGTGCCATAAGGTGTGAGATGATGTTTATTTGAGTTATTTAAGGTATATATTTTGGAACTATTTTGATATTCGTTTGGTAAGACGATATTTTGGTCTTTATCTACTCTACTTACGGCGATGAAAATTTGATTATGACTATCATATCTTTCAAAGGCAAAGTAGTTTTCATTTATGTCTTTGATGTTAATGTCAGCATCTTTTAAGAAAGGTTCTATTTGACGAATTTGGCCGGCGGTTTTAAAGATAGCTAGTATTTGTTTATCGTGATTTATTTTAGGAAATGGTTTTCTATTTGATAGATTGCCCATGCCTTCTACCCCTACTTCATCACCATAGAAAATTGATAATATACCTGGAAGAAATGTTAGGGTAAAGATATATGGGGCAAGCAGTTTTTTACCTTCGGCATACTGATTATTTGTTAATTTATAGTTTTGACACCAATTATAGTCATTATTATTTAAGTTCCAAGCCCACTCACTATATTTTTGAAATTCGTCGACGGCTAGAATATTAATAATTCTAGTAATATCATGGGTTGATGTAAAATTCATTAAGGTTTTAATGGTGTCATCAGGATATTCGGTTAGGATTTCGTTTAAGATATTATTTAGTTTATATACATCGGCATATTTAAAATATCTGATTAAGGCGTCGATGAAAAGATAGTTCATAACGGTATCCATTGATTTTGCAGATGAGATATATTCTCGGTTCATACGCATAGGGTTTTTCCATACTTCACCGATGATTAAGCCATCTTTTTTATTTCTCTTTACAGCTTGTCTGATTAATTTAATGAAGTTATCGTTTAGTTCATCGGCGACATCTAGTCTAAGTCCATCGATGCCAAGTTCAAACCATCTATCGATTATACCGCCTTTTCCAGTTATATAATCTATCCACTCTTTGTTATAACCATCACATTCTGGAAGGTTTTTCATCCCCCACCAGTAGTCGTATATTGTTTGACCATTTTCTTCATGTTTACGGTAGAAATGGCTATAGATGGAATCTTTTGATTGAAAGGCGCCTATAGTATCATAGGTCCCGTATTCATTAAAGTATTTACTATCGTTTCCGGTATGATTGAAAACAGCATCTAATATGATTTTGATATTTAGCTTATGGGCTTTGGTACATAAGTCTTTAAGGTCTTGGTTACTACCAGCGTAAGGGTCGACTATTTCATAGTCGGCGGCATCGTATCTATGGTTTGACTGGCTTTTAACAACAGGGCTTAAATAGATTATATCTACGCCAAGTGATTTTAAGTAGTCTAGTTTATCGGCGATGCCTTTTAAGTTACCACCATAGAAGTCATTATTCCAAATTCCTTGTTCATCAGGACCAATTTGCATTTCTTCTTCCCAAGAGTTATGAATATGTCTTCTTGGCATAGGGGTTAGTGGTTTTTCGTCTACGCGGTTAAAACGGTCTAAAAAGATATGATACATAACTTGACCTTTAGCCCAATTTGGAACGTCGAAGTTGACGGATAGTTTCCATTTTTCATTATTATCTATATTTTGGCTATTATTTTGTTTTTTTAAGTATAAATAATTGCCGTTTGCTTTACAGGTGAAATAGTAATGATATATGGCTTGGGTTTTGATAAATATTTCGGTTTGAAAGCAGGCTTTATTTTCATTTTGGCCAAAATAATTCATTGTAAATTCTTTTCTATTAAAACCATCTTCTAAAACAAATTTAACATCTTCTATCCAACCTAAACTCATGGGTATTTGGATGGTTATTTGGTAATTATTTCCTTCTTCAGTTATTTTAAGAGGTTTTAAATCTACATTGACTTTATTTACTTCCTTCATAACGCACTTCCTTATAGTTTAATTATATTACATTTTTGAGAAAAAACATACAAAAAAACAATAATTTAATATTGCTTTTTATTCAATGATATATGGATCTTGAGAGGTGCCACTTCCAGATAATTTAATATTTGAGTTTAAATATAATACTGGTCTAACTGCATAATTAGCATAATATGCATCACTATCATAGAAAAAACCGCCAGCATTATTTACTGCATATACATAACTATTACTATCAGCACGTCTAGATATCGTCCACCAATTGTTTCCATTAAACATCCATGTTGTATCTTTACATGCACTATTATTATTAATTAATGTTACTGTACGGCAATTATCAATATTCGAATTAGTTCTCAGATATTCACTTACTGTAGCTAAACCAATTTTACCATTCCATATCATATCTTTTTCTGAATTAACATTATCAGTTAAACAGTCATTATTATTTTTAACAGAACCTATATTAAAGTCATGTGATACTACTTGATTTTTTGCTACCGCATTTAAACTATTGTAATAGTTAGTGTTTAAATAGGTATTTAAACTTGATGGCCTAAACCATTTATTATCATTACTATCCCATAATTCATTTTTTAGACTATTTATCTTCATTATTTTTATTGTTCCATCTGGTTCAAATGAAATAATTCTCCAGCCAGCTGTTTCATTATTAAAAGTTATATAATTGTTTGGATTTTTTCCTTTATAAAAATACCTATCTTCATACGGATCTTTGTATAGACCATCTCCGGAAATTACTATTTTAATATTTTCAACAGCATCATTAACTTTACCATTACTACACTGCTGAGCCTTTCCATATAGTTCATCTATGGCTTCTTGTACATTGGTGCTTTTTAACCCACTTTCTTTATTGTCATATGTCACATCATTTGATGGAAAATAGGTTGCTGCATATACTCCAACTATCCCACAGACAAACATAAATAATGTAAAAATAATTACTTTATTTTTTAATTTAATTTTGACCTCTCCTTAGAAATTTGAACTATTTTCATTTTTATTTTATTACACTTAACTACATAAAACCATTGACTATATATAGAACTTTTATCTATAAATAATCAATGGTTTTTTATCATTATGTATAGAATAATTATATATAAAAGGTGATGCGTAAGTGATTACAAATGATGAGATAGATGAAATTTTTGATATGATTTCTAAAAATATAAAATATTATAGACTAAATAATAAATCTAAATATGCGGACGAGTTTGGACGAATTAGTCAGGAAAGATTAGCTGAGTTATGTAATGTATCGCAATCATTAATTGCTAATATTGAAAGTAAAAAGGTTAAGCAAACTTTTTCAATTACGATAGTGGCTACTATTAGCAAGGTTTTAAATATTCCATTTGAAGATTTTTTTAAGTTACAAAAATAGTTTTAATTTATGACATATGGATCAGATGAGGTTCCACTACCACTTAAAGTAACACTAGAAGAAAGATAAACAACCGGTCGGATGGTTTCTCTATCTGAGATTGTTCCATTACTATTTTTACCACCGCGGGTGCCAAGTGATCTATAACCACTATCAACGACATATGCACCTGCTGTGCTATTAGAAGTATTTTTGAGGAAAGGAGTTAAAAGCCAATATGTTTTACCATTGTACATCCAATTTGTACTTCCATCGCAAACACTGCCATATGGATCTTCAGCACCACCTGTACAAGCGTTAGTATTGGAATCTGTTCTTAAATATTCAGAAGCATTTGCTAAAGCAATCTTACCCTTCCAAATAATCTCATTTTCGTTGTTTATTGCATCTGTTAGGCAACTTGTATTGGCTAGAGCACCTATACTAAAATCATGTGTAACTATCTGACTTTTAGCTGTACTATTTAACTCATTATAATATGTACTATTTAAATACGTATTTAAACTTGATGGCCTAGTCCAATTGTTATTATTGGATGAATTCCATGCCATATCCCCTATGCTATCATTTCTTATTATTTTTATTGCGCCATCTGGTTCTAAGGAAATTATTCGCCAGCCGGCCTTTTCATCATTAAATGTTATATAGTTATTAGGATTTTTTCCTTTATAAAAATATCTACCATCTTCATATGAATCTGCATATAGACCATCACCTGAAGATACAGTTCCTCCCATATCTTCTACTTTATCATTAGAATTGCTACTACACTGTTGGGCCTTTCCATATAGTTCATCGATAGCCCCTTGAACATTAGTTGATGTAAGACCACTTTCTTTATTATCATATGTTACATCATTAGAAGGAAAATAGGTTGCAGCATATACTCCAATCATACCACAGACAAACATAAATAACGCAAAAATAATTATTTTATTTTTTAATTTCATTTTATTACCATCCTTTTCATTTTCTTCGGACTAGTTATGCTAGTCTATTTATTTTAATTATAAATTAATTTTAGACCAGTGTCAATAGTCTTTTGATAAAAAGGAAGACAATAAATAGTAACATTATTTTGAGGTGATTTGATGGAAATAAGAGCTGGCAATTACAAACCAAATGATATTTTAAGGTTTGTTAGGCAAAATGCGGGTTTAACTCAAGAGAAATTAGCTATAATGATTGGCAAATCTAAAAACTGGGTCAAAAATAATGAACAAGGTTTAAATCGATATTTTTTTGAAGATTTAATCAAGATTGCTGAAATATGCGGGGTTGAAATCATTATTAAGGATAAAGAAAAATAAAGAAACTTTTTTGGGGAGAGTGTAAAATAAAGTGGTTCTTCTCCAAGTTAGTTGAATTAAGCTAAAATTTTAAGGCGGAGTAAATCGAAATTACATCGACCATACATCTGCCTTTTTATAACCTTTGTTTTATTATTAAAACCTTCAGTTAATCCATTACTAAAATTATAAATAACTGCATTTTTTACAGCCTCTATATCACTTTCAATAAGGTTGATAAAACTATTTAATTCTATAACGTCTAGCTGTTTTGCTTTTTCTAACCATAATTCGAGTTTATCTGATTTTTTTGAGAATAAAATATTTTTAAATTCTTTTTCTAAATCAATAATCTTTTTTAGTTCTTCGTTCTGATTTAAATAAAATATAAGGTCTTGTTTCAAGTTCTCATTTTTTATATCTTCTAAATTGTAAAAAAATAGTTTTTTAATTTTACTTCTTTTAAGATAAGAAATATTATTTTTGACTTCATTTCTTATACTTTTCATGTGCATATTTAAAACTGTCATCTTACCTTTATATCCACTTGCTTTGATTTTCTCGAAAATTTCTTTAGTCTTTTTACCATCTATAATACACTGCTTAATCAAAGGTAAATAATTATCTAAAATACAGTTACTATCTTTTACGGGTGGTTCCTCTAAAGATAAATAAATATTTAATGTGACCCTTGTAATACCTAGCTTTTTAGCTATAAATGTTTTAGTATGCTTATTTTGATATAATTGCTTAGCTTCTTTAATTAATTCCCATTTTCTATTGGCTGTGTCTATCTTATCTTGCTGTCTTTTAGTTAAAACTTCTTTTGTATTAAAATCATCTTGTTTATATAATTTTATTCTATCACTAACAGTTCTTTTTAAGTAATTACATAAATCATCAGTTAAATTTTTTAAAATATGAAATCTATCAACTATTTGTTTAGCATTCGGCAAAGCTTCGGTAATGGCATTTTTATAAGTTAAAGAAAAATCTCTAGTGACTGTTTCAACATCAGTGAAAAGTTTTAAAACTTCTACAATATCATCTTTTTCTCTAGAATTAATTATTTCTATTTTTTTGTGCTTATCATTATCTGTTATGATGGAATTATATATTTCACGTTTTTTAGATGAAAAGTCATCTATACCTATATTTTTAGCATCATAAGTTATATTGGTTTCTGTTTTTTTTTATAATTCTTAGTACTGTATTACTTGATACATTTATACCTCCATCTTTTAAAGTCCTTACTGCATCCATTGAATTATCTCTAAGACCTATACCATTAATATAATTAATTAATCTATTAGTTTTCACTGCTTTTGGCTTTACAAAGCAAAATCTTTCACTAAATGTTTTGTTATTACACTTGGGATTTAAACAAAAAAATTTTCTAGTAACTAATAGTAGTTTGACTTCATTATTTTGTATCGGTAAATCACTTATAGTGCGTATATATTTACTATGAATAACATTAGATGAATGATTACAGAATGGACACTCACTTTCACTCTTGCTAATTTCACATGTAATATAAATTGTTTTTTCTACTTTTTTAGTTTCTGTTACTATTAAATCCTTATCTAAGTCTTTTAACAATTCTTCTATATTCACTTTATACCACTTCTCATTCTAGTATAATTGTATCATACACTTCGACTTGATTCAACTAACTTGGAGAAGAACCAATAAAGTGTGTAAGTAAAAAAACTTACATACTTTTTAAGTATGATAAAATATAAGAAAGAGGTAAAAATATGAGAA
>CALVVS010000025.1 GCA_944363925.1 uncultured Bacilli bacterium
TCAAATATAATTTACTTTGTATGTAGTAGATGTTATTTAATGTTTGCGAAGAATGTTTTACTCTTTTTCACTGAAAATAAAATAAAACAATTCACTTTTTAATAAAAATATGTTATACTTATTAGGAACTTGTCTCCTTAGCTCAGTTGGTAGAGCAACTGACTCTTAATCAGTGGGTCTGGGGTTCGAGCCCCCAAGGGGACACCATTTAAGTATATTAAAAGAATTGCCATAAATTTAGCAATTCTTTTTTATTAATAATTTTCAGCTTTAATTTCGAAATATGATTGTGGATGAGCACATACTGGACAAACCTTTGGAGCACTTTCGCCATAATGAACATGACCACAATTACGGCAAACCCACATCTTAGGAGTTTCGCTCTTAAATACTTTTTCATCTTTAACAGCCTCTAATAATTTATTATATCTCTCCTCATGAGTTTTCTCAATCTTAGCTACTTCTTCAAATAAATATGCGATATGGTCAAAACCTTCCTCTTTTGCATCCTTAGCCATTTCTGCATACATTTCAGTCCACTCATAATTTTCACCTTCAGCAGCTAACTTTAAAGCCTCCATAGTATTAACTTTTAAACCGTCTTTAATATCGCCACCAAATAAAGTTTTAAGCCACATTTTAGCATGTTCTTTTTCATTATTAGCTGTCTCTTCAAAAATAGCCGCAATTTGTTCATAACCTTCCTTTTTAGCTGTAGAAGCAAAATAAGTATATTTATTTCTAGCTTGACTTTCTCCAGCAAAAGCAGTTAATAAATTCTTTTCAGTTTTAGAACCTTTTAATTCCATATTTTATATCTCCCTTCATTTAATATTTCGGTTATCATCAATAATCGATTACCACAAAAATTATACCATAATTAGACAAAAAAGTATATAATTTTACCACTTCATCTCTTTATCTATCCAAAACATAATAACACTAACAACATAATTAACTTCATCTAAAGTAAGTTCTCTTCCCTTAGGAATATGATGCCATTTTTCAAGGCAGCCCCTGCAACATGTCCCTGTTGCGTGCTGAGCGATAAAAACAGGATGTCCTTTATAAGCTGTTTGCTTTCCATCATTATAAGGAAAAGCCGGTTTTAACTTTTTATTAATAAAGTTATAAGCATGCTCCCTAATTTTATCCATACCTTTAATATCAACATAATTACGCATAACCTTATTCAAATGAAATGAAGATCTAAACTTCGACTTATGTAATTTTTCAAATAAATATTCTAAATTTCTATACATAACACTACTGCAAATAATTTAAAAGTCTATCAACTACTACCTCTAAAACCTCAAGCTTATCATCACGCCTGTCATCCTTATCGACAAACACATCGAAATCTATATATACCCCTTCATTATAAATACAGACAAATACTTGATTATCATTACCACACTTATTATTAGGATCTTTTTTTCCAAGTTTACCAGTAACTCCAACACCATAATTACTTGATGTAAATTCACTAATAGCTCGCGCCATTTCTCTAGCAGTCTCTTTACTATAAACTGTATACTTATCAATTACTTCAGACTTAACCCCCATTTTAATTTTAAAATCATTAGAATAAGTTATCGCACTAAAATTAAGCACATTACTAGCTCCTGATACATTGGTAATCGCATTCGCTAAAGCACCGCCTGTGCAAGATTCCATAGTACTAATTGTTTTACCATTATCTTTTAAAATATTAACTATTTTTTCTAATTTTTCCTTCATTATATATCACCCTAAAACATTATACACCAAAAAACGAGACATTAATGCCTCATTCTTAAATTTTTTTGATAAGTTGAACAAATCATTCTCACAGAAACACCATCATAATCCGTACCTTTGTAACGACAAAAATCCAAATCTCTCATAAGACCATCTAAAGCACGTTTATTTTGATCATGTTCTAACTCCTCATAATTATCATAAGCACCTAAAACTACCCTTGTATTTGCTTCTGATATTTCAGGAATTTTAGAAAAAGCTTGTATTATTGGATAAACATTGTCAAATGGCATAACCGCATGAACTAAATTTATCTTTGAAAGTACTGCTGGATTTTCAAGCAAAACTTCAAGTAAATTAGCATGACAAATCTTAAAATTAGAAAATCCCTGTTTTTGTAATCCTTTACTAACAGTTAAACCTTCATCATTAACAATCTCTAAAGCCACATAATTTGGATCTTTAATATCATCAATTGCTAATAAATTGTGTTCGAAAAATCTAACATACTTATCTAAAGCTTTTTCTCTTTCTGTTACTTGTGATTCTAACACCTTATCATTTTTATTTTTTAAAGTAAACTGCTTATCTTTTACATCTAACTGCAATATTGTGCTTTCTTTTTTCATATTCTTCGCCTCTTTCTTTAAAGCCCTAATATTGTATCACAAACAAAAATAATGTCAAATTTACAAAAATAAAAAAAAACGAAGCAATTTCTTACTCCGTCCTAAGTGCCACAACTGGATCTTTCTTAGAAGCCATCAAAGCTGGAATAAATCCGCCAATAATTGTCAAAGTCAAACTAATAATAATTAAAATTAAAGCATGAACAGGATTTAATTTAGCTACATTCGCAAGCCCAGATAAATTTTCAATAATAATATTTGTAGGAATTGTTAATAAATAAGCTATAGCCACACCAAGTAATCCAGAAAAAACACCAATAATAAATGTTTCTGCATTAAATACTCTCGTAATATCCTTCTTTCTAGCTCCAAGCGCCCTTAAAATACCAATTTCCTTTGTTCTCTCTAAAACCGAAATATAAGTAATAATGCCAATCATAATAGAAGAAACCACCAAAGAAATCGAAGAAAATGCCACTAAAACTATCGTAATTGCATCCATAATACTTCCAGAAAGTGATGAAATCATCTCCGCCATATCTGTATACTGAATAACCTCATCTTCACTTTTTCCTTCATTATATTCATCTAAATAATTAATAATACTATCCTTAGTTTCAAAATCTTTCGGATAAATATAAATTGCTGAAGGAATAACATCCGCTCCTAAATAAGCCAAAAAATCATCCTTTGTCATCTTCTCATCAAAAGACTGATGAGTAAGTACATTATAAGATGCCCCTTCCTGCGCTTTCACAATAGCTGAATTCTTATTTTTTTCAATAACCTTATCAACCAAAGATGCTGTATAATATAAACCACTACCACTTGTAATAAGTTCTTTATCTTCCTTACCACGTACAATAGCCATTATTTTCACTGGTATACTATCTTCACTATTGTATAACTTTTCCAAATCAGTTTCTATAGTAAAATTATTACCTATTTTCTTGTAATAATCATCATTAATAACTACTTTTAATTCTTTATTTAAAACTTCATCAAAACTCGCATCCTCATCAAAACCAAGTCCATTTAAAATAGATGCACTAATTTGATTTCTACTATTAACAATTAAAACAAGCCCCGCCTCGTCACTAACACTACCAGCTAAAACATCATAATTTTTCTCTAATAACCCGTCTTCATCATTTGGATTTTCTGGAAGCACACCTCCAATAATACTTAAATCACCATTTACAAAATTATAATTATCCTTATTTTGATTAACCAAATTAACATTTGTTCCCTTAATATAAGAAATACCAGACACATTACTCATATCCATATCAGATAAATAATCAACAAAATCTGAAGTAATTTTATTCGTATGCACAATCGTATCCTTTAAATCATCCTGTGCATAAATCTTCTTATCACTAGGATATTTTTCCAAATCACCCTTGCCAGTAAGTTCACTTAAAGTTGCTTCATCCATCTGAACAGTTTGATTTGTAATCATAATTGGTGATTGCGATAAAGAATTTGCTTCAAAATTCTCAACTTCGATATTAAAACCATTAGATAAAGAAAGAATTAATGCAATACCAATAATACCAATAGATGAAGCAAATGCTGTTAAAAAGGTCCGTCCCTTTTTAGTTTTAATATTTCCAAAAGATAACCTCAATGCAGTAAAAAAACTCATTGCCGTTTTACTAATATTTAAACTTCCATCTTTATTTTCTCCTTCAAACGGTTTACTATCATTTAATAATTCTCCATCTTTTAACTCAACAATTCTTGTCGCATAACTTTCCGCAAGCTCCTTATTATGTGTCACCATAATAACCAATTTATCTTTAGATATTTTCTTAATAAGTTCCATAATTTGCGTGCTGGTTTTACTGTCCAAAGCCCCAGTCGGCTCATCCGCTAAAATTATTTTCGGATCATTTGCCAAAGCACGAGCAATTGCCACTCTCTGCATTTGTCCTCCAGAAAGTTGATTAGGCTTTTTATTCGCATGTGCCTTTAAACCAACTTTATCAAGTAAATCTAAAGCTTTCTTTCTTCTACTAGATACTCCCTCTCCGCTTAAAGTCATACCCATTTCTACATTTTCCAAAACTGAAATATGACTAATCAAATTATAACTTTGAAAAACAAATCCTATCGCATGATTACGATAAGCATCCCAATCCTTATCATTAAACCTTTTAGTCGACTTACCATCAATAATCAAATCACCAGAGCTATATCTATCAAGTCCACCAATAATATTAAGTAAAGTCGTCTTACCACTACCACTTGGCCCAAGTACTGCCACAAATTCATTTTCTCTAAAAGATAAATTAATCCCTTTTAAAGCATGTTGAACAAAATCACCAGTTTTATAATCCTTTTTAATCTCTTTTAACTTAAGCATCAAAATCACCTACCATATAAATATACTTATGCAAAACATAATAAGAATACAACTATGCCACATTAGACAAAGTTGTATTCTTAACCTCAGAATTTACCAGTTCTTGAAGCATCTGTCCATACTGAAATTTTGTATCCCTAACTGTCAATAAATCATAATCATATTGTGGATCCATAAGAATTGTCGAATCACCATTATCAAGTTCCTCTAATTCACGAACAAGCGTTACATAAAGTATCTCATATTTGCTCTCTAAATTATATCTTCCAATAATATCACTCAATATTTTCTTGCTCCGTACATTCATTGAAATCATTGGTAAATAATTTTCTCTCGCTAATCCCTCAGCTATTATTGTATAAGCATTTATAAGACTAAGTAACCTCATTTCCCCATCTTTATTTTTCAAAACAAAATTATCATTAATTTCATATATAACATATTTCACAAAACTAAAGCCACATTGTTCTAACAAATTAAAAATCTTTTTAAGTTCATATGCTGCTTCCCTTTCATCAGTTGCCGTACCATATATCATTACACCAGTTTTTACACACTCTGCATTACATGCTCGCATGTTTTCTAAAAAAAGTTTTTCCTCTTTTATGTTATCAACATTTTGACAAGGAAGTATTACTAAATTAATTCCCCTTTCATGCAAATCACGAAAATCTCTTTGATTTAACCTATCACCATCTAAAATTTTCTGCGCGGTAAATTCAAAATGTACATCTGCCTCCAAAGGCTTTTCTTGAACCTGTACATTTTGATAATCTTCTTTTTTCCCAGTTTCATAATCTTTTTCATTTGATATTTCATCAACAGGTTCAAACACTTCTTTATAAGTATCTTCAGTAATTTTACTACTAACAGGACTTAAAACTACACTACTTTTATTAACTATAATTTTAGGCTCTTTTGCTTTTTCCTTTTCTTTTTCTTCTAAAGATAATTTATATTTATCCAAAATCACTTCCAATGCTCGCACATAATCTGCATTATCAGGATCAAATTTTGGCCACTTAACAATCCTATAATCTATATCACCCTTCATACAAGCATAACTTAAACATCCCTCTAAATAATCTACCGCCAAATTATAAACTCGAACCCATGCTTTACGATAATTAGAATCACCTTTATTTGGAATTGTTACTATATTTTTAAGCTTACTATTTGGAACATCAATCCAAACCTCACGTCCTTTAGCCACAATAAAATTATTAGGTTTTAAAAGTTGCGTTTTTATCCAATCTATATGATCACGCGTTACATCACGAATTTGATTAATTAAAGCCCCTGAATCTTTTTCATCAATCATGTCATCACCCGCTTTATTATTATTAATATCATTATACATCTGCTTTACATATCATGTCAATAATTTAATCAAAAAAAGCCTTAAAATAAAGGCCTTCTTACATTTTCAATTTTTTTGAAACTTTGTAAAATAAATCTGTAAATACATTAAATAATGTTATAGCTATCATAAATAAAGCCACAACCAAAACTAATAATTTTGGTGTCAAAATAGTAAGTGAAAATAAATCTCTAAAGAAAATAATTCCTATCATAAATAATATAAACAGAAATACAAATAACAATCTACGTAGTTTATTAAACGGAACACTTATTCTATATAAAAGCATAAATCCTGTAAAACCAGTTAAAATAACACATAAAGTTGATATTTCATCTTCAGTTAACCTTATAAAATTAGAAAGCAATATAATAATTAAAACATTAGCCACTATCGTAAGTGCTGTCGGTATTGATCTTTTTAAAACATTAACAATAATCTTTCCATTAATGCGTTCATTATTTGGCTCTAAAGCCAAAATAAATGAAGGAATACCAATTGTTACTACACTAGTAAGTGTCAGTTGAATAGGTTCAAAGGGATAACTAATTGGCAAAAATACAAACAAAATAGCCAACAACGAAGCATATATCGTCTTACAAAGAAACAAAGAAGATGACCTTTGAATATTATTAATACTTCGCCTACCTTCAGCTACAACTTTAGGCATAGATGAAAAATTAGAATCTAAAAGTACAATCTGTGATACATTACGAGCAGCATCACTGCCACTATTCATAGCAACACTACAATCAGCTTCCTTCAATGCCAAAACATCATTAACTCCATCACCAGTCATAGCTACTGTATGTCCAAAAGCTTTTAAAGCCATAATAATTTCTTTTTTCTGTGAAGGCTTTACTCTGCCAAAAACATTATATTCATCAGCTATTTCCATAATAGGTCTATCACATACACTCATATCAATATATCTAATATCTTCAAATCCTACCTTCTCAGCTACCCCAGCCACCGTCTTTGGATTATCGCCAGATATAAGTTTTATATTTACACCTTGCTCCTTAAAATAATTTAAAGTTGCTCTAGCTTCTAATCTAATTTTATCATTAATAATAACAAGCCCCATCGGAATTACATCAGATGGCAATATTTTATTTAATTTATAATTAACTTTTCCTAAAAGAACCACCCTATTACTTCCAACATATTTGTTAAGTTCCCTATCTATTTTTGAAGTATCTTTAAGTACAATTTCAGGAGCTCCAAGCACATAACTTACATCTTCAAAACTAATTCCTGACCATTTAGTTTGTGATGAAAATGGTACAATTTCTAAAACCTTATGATCATTTTTTCTAGCATATTTTTTACTAATAGCCTCCATAGTCTGATTATCACTGTCCATATGATAACTCATCATACTAAGCGCATCAACAATTTCACTCATATCAGTTCCATTTACTGACACCAACTTAGAAACTTCCATTTCACCTTTAGTAATTGTTCCTGTTTTATCCAAACAAATTGTATCTACCCTAGCAAGCGTTTCAATACAATATAATTCCTGAACAAGTACATTATATTTTGAAAGACGAATAACACTAATAGCTAAAACAGTACTCGTAAGTAACACCAAACCTTCTGGTATCATACCAATCAAAGCCGCTACTACATGCACCACCGTATCACTAAATATTCCCGAATCCATTTGTCCCAAAAATAATAACACACCAATTGGTACTATAGCAATAGATATATATTTAATAATCTTACTAATAAAATTCATAATCTCTGAATTAACCTTTTTAATATATTTTGCCTCTGCTGATATTTTAGCTGTATAATTATCAGCTCCAACGTGAATTACCTCAGCCAAACAATTACCACTCACCACAAAACTCCCTGACAAAATATCTGTATCTCTATTCTTCGTCACTGACTCAGATTCACCTGTAATAAGTGACTCATTAACCAAAATCTCACCAGAAATAATTTTACTATCAGCCACAATCTGGTTACCAGCTCTTAGCTTAATAATATCACCCAAAACAAGTTCATAAATACCAATTTGTTTTTCTATTCCATCTCTAATTACCGTAACTTTACTTTCATTAAGTAAAGATAACTTATCAATTGTAATCTTACTTCTAATCTCTTGAATAGTACTAATTAAAGTATTACAAAATACTACTCCTAAAAAAAGCAAATTTTTATAAGAACCAACAAGAAAAATAGCTAATCCCAAACCAAAATTTAAAAAATTAAACAATGTAAAAAAATTCATTGTAATAATTTGTCCAATAGATTTAGTCTTAACATCAGTTTTATAATTAACAAGGCCTCTCTCTGTTAATTCCTTTACCTTTTCTTCCGATAATCCTTTTACTTTTTCCATATTTTTCCCTCTAAACTAATTTTATCATGGATACTTTAATATGTAAATTATTCATTTTTAAAATATTTTCTTTACATCTAACGTAAAATATTATATAATTAAAAAGAACTAAAAAACGCAGGTGTAGTACAACGGTTAGTATATGGCCTTGCCAAGGCTAAGATGCCGGTTCGATTCCGGTCACTTGCTCCAGAGATGAATCTGTTCGAACTTTTATGTTTGAACTTAACATAAAATCAATCCAAACGGATTGATTTTTTTGTCTCAAACTTCCGTAATCAGATTGAAAGTATATAAAATTAATATTAAAAACAAAAAATCATAGCCTTTTACTGCTATAATTTTAATGTTCTAATTCTTTTTATTAATAACAATCCATTTTCCATTTTTATCAGCACCGATTCTTTTTATATAATTATTTTCAACTAAAACTTTTATATGATTTCTAATTGTTCTTGATGTTACACCTAGCAGATTAGACATTTCCTCTTGGGTGATACTAGGTCTATCCTCTATTAAACCAATAATTCCTTCTTGAACTTTTGTTAGAATAATGTCAGAATAAGAAAGATTCTCTATTTTTTTATTAGAATTTTCATAATCAAATTCATTTTGATTATATTTAATACTTACTCTTATAAAATGTGGGAAGAAATGATAGATGCTTTTATCGTATTTTTTTAATATTCTTCTTATACCAGTACCCAAATGTTCAACAAGTTCCAAGTCATGAAATACTCGCATCAGTTCTGGATTTTTAGGTGCAGAATAACCTTCTAAAAATTCTTCTTCAGTAAATTCGCTTTGTATCCCGCCAAATGAGGATACTTCTAATCTATCACTAAAAAATTCAAACTTTGGTGGATATTCATTAGACCAGTCGTTGTGAACAATAGCATTTACAATAACTTCTCTAACAGCGTTATAATCATACATTGGTTGTTCAATTCTTTCTGGATATATTATTTTAGCATACACTTTATTCTCTGTTCTAAACTTTTCAAGTACCCTATAAGTTGCTTTAACTAAAGAACAATCACCAAATTCATAATATTCTTCTATTTCATCGACATCATCACCAACATATTTGGCAACTTTAATTGAAACTCTATTATTATCAGCTAAAAGATATGCAACATAATTATATTTGCCATCTCTTGTAAAAAAGCCTAATTGCCTTTCAAAATTATCACCAACTTCAAAACCTTTTTCGGCATAATATATTTTTAAATCAGTAAAAGTTAAATCTTGTTGGGGAGAGATAATATTTTTTAAAGAAGTTTTTGTTCTTTCTCTAAACATCTTATTTATTAAATGTTCATCCATTCTTTCATTAGAACTACCAACTCTAATAAAACAACTATCCGGAGTCATTCCCATACCTTTTATATGATACGGAGTTTCATATCCTTTTGCTATTGTTATCTTTAAATATTTTTTGTCTTCTTTTGTAAGCACTTCTAAATCAAATAATCCTAATACAGATGGCTCAATATTTGAAATTATTTTATCTTTTATTTTTCGTTGAAATAAATCCATATTATTTTTTAATCCTACTACATTACCATTATCATCAACACCAATATAAATATTACCGCCATCTTTATTTAAAAAGGCTATAACAGATTCTTCCAAATCATCTACTAATTTAACTTTAAATTCTGTTCTTGAGTCTTCAATTGCATCTATCATTTTTACGCCTCCAATTATTGTTAAATTAATCATATCACATTTCCTAGTAATTTCCTAGTAATTTCCTAGTAATTTTCCTAAAAAAATTCCATAACATTTTTTACACAATTTAGTAATAAAAATGATATAAAAGTTGGTATTAAATGCAATATAGCGTTATAATTAATACATCAAATAAAGCTGAACTTTTTACTAAAGTGTACGTAACCCCTTTAGTAAACGCTCCATTATGAAATTAACCCTTGATTTTCAAGGGTTTTGTTATATTTTAATTTAATTAGCTGCAAATTTTAAGTTCAGCCTGTTGATTATTTATACATATCAATAATCTAAGAGCATAAGTCTAATTTTCTAAAAAATAACTTACATTAAAATTGCTATCCACTATAACCTTAACTTTTCTCACAATTAATTTAACATTTTCATCATCATCAGACGATTTAAACTCAATATCTATAACCTCTTCCCCACTTTTCTTAGGAATTATATTAACTTCGAAATTATATTTACCATCATAAAATCCTTTATCTATAATAACAAGTCTCACAATATCCTCTTCTAAAACTGGCGACATAGATAAATTATTACTACTTACCTGAATATCAAAATGCTCATATTTATTTTCTATCTCATAATCAATATTATTTATATCAAATAAATCTGTAAGCCTTGAAATATCATAATTATAATTTGAATTATCCAAAAAATCTTTAATAGTTAATTTATCACTACCATTTATTAAAACATAAAAATCAGCACTATCATAACACTTAAAATAATATTTATAAACCTCATCCTCATAAAACAAATTATTTTGAGTGCAATCATCATCATATATAAATTCAATATCCGGATTATGAATCTTATTATAATCTTCATAACTTTGATTATATAACTTATTTCTGTATAAAACTAAAATAATCAAAAGCAAAAAGGCAATTATAATAAAACCTATTATCTTTATATATTCATTTCTGCTTATTTTATTACCCTCAAGTAAAAATATATTATGAATTAAATCTCTCATATATCTAATATTTAAAACCAAATAAGCTAAAACAGCTCCAAATAAATTTAAAATCAAATCATCAATATCAAATCTACCAAAACCAGTTATCAACTGCACAGTCTCAATTCCTAAAATTATAATAACAAGCGTAATTATAAAATATCCAATTTTACCTTGCTTCTTAAAAAATAAAGGTAAAAATAAAGCCATCGGCATAAAAGCAAAAATATTTCCAAATAAATTTAAAAATATCTGCTTAGTAGAAATCAAACTATCAAAATCATTTATAAAACTAAAAATAGTATGAAAAGGAATTAAATTAACCCTGTCAGCCAAATTATCAAAATTAAAAAAATCAAATCCAGACCTAAGCCAAGACACATCAAATAAAGTTAAATATATAAGAAAAATCAAATATAAAACAAAAAATATATATAAATTAATCTTCATCGGTCTATTATTTTTCAAATATTTCGAAAGAAAATAACCTCCAAAATATAAAAATAAAGCGCCCATACATAAAATAAATAATCTAAAAATCTCCGAAGCCATAAAAAATAATCCAATACAAAAATAACCTAAAAACAAAAAACTTATAACATACATTAAAATACTTAAAACTAAATTTCTTTTCATAAATATTCACCAACTAAAATTACTATTACTTACAGCTATAACCTTGAAGCTCTAAAACCTCTTTAAGCTCTCCATAAGTGATTTTTTGATTCATTTTTATACCAATAAAATTATCCTTGTCATCCTTAGTTACCAGTCTAATACCACTATTTATAATATAAACATCCATATATGGTTTACTATGTCTAACACTCTCAGCCATACTGTTTATATTACTCCTATATTCATCAGGAAAAATCATATCAACCGTAAACTTCATATCAACTACCCTATCTTCATTAACCTTAATCTCCAAAGTTGAATTTTTCTTTATCTCATCAGAATCATCCGAAGAAGTACATACTAACTTTTGTGAATTCCCACAGCCTGTTAAGAAAAACACCATTAAAAGCAAAAATATTCTTCTCATAACTATTTAACCTCACTCATAATTTTATCCTCATTAACCGCACCAACTAAAGTCTTTATATCACTACCATCTTTAAAAATTATAATAGTAGGTGTTGCTGAAACCTCATATTTAGAAACTGTATCCTCAGTACCTTCCTCATCAATATTAATAGTTGCCACCTTAACATCCTGATTGTTTTTAGCAATATCAATTAAAGTTGTAAGCATCGCCACACATGGTGGACAAGAATTAGAAGAAAAATCAAGAATAACCGTTTTATCAGAATTTAACACTTCCTCTTCAAAATTACTATCCGTAATCTTAACAATTCCAACACTACCAGCTTCTTTTATAACCTCTTTCTTGTTTACATTATAATAATAAACAGCGCCAATAATACCTAAAACTAAAACAAAAATAACAATCTCAATAACTAATTTTATCTTTTTATTCATAAATAATCCCTCCTATATAACTCCAAGTATCCCTTGAATAACATTAAATAAGCCAAATATAATAAGTAAACTACCAGAAAGCTTATTTATAATATTATAATGCTTTTTAATAAAATCAAAAGTTAATTTCATCTTTTCTAAAAATAAAGTTGTTATTATAAAAGGAATAGCTAAACCTAAAGAATATAAAAGCAAAAGTAAAGCTCCCTTAAATACACTCCCAGCCGTACTAGCTAAAATTAAAGCTGAAGATAAAAAAGCTCCTACACATGGTGTCCATGATAAAGAAAAAATAACTCCAAATAAAACTGCCGTAATAAAATTTAACTCACTTTTAAACTTACTCATACCACTAGTTTTATTCAAAAACTTCACAAATATTAAACCAACATAATTTAACCCAATTAAAATCAAAAATATACCAAAAATAATACTCATATAATCAGAATATTTATGAATAAATGTTCCAAAAGTAGAAGCAAAAACTCCAAGCAATATAAATATAATACTAAAACCTAAAACAAAACCTAAAGCATTAATAATTGCTTTTTTAAAACTGCTCTTTTCTCCAGCAAAATATGAAATATAAATAGGTATAACCGGCAAAACACAAGGAGAAATAAAAGAAATAACACCTTCGGCAAAAGTGATCAAATACTCCAAATTACTGCTCCTTTCAAACTATATAAAATTATAACACTTTATCGTATTTTTTAAAAGCAAAAAACATAGTCATTAAACTATGTTAACCAGTCCTTAATATCGCTCCTATCCACTAAAGTATTTAATCTTCTAGCTCCTATAAAATTATAATTAGGATATTTCCTTTTTAAATCCTCTGTAGCGTGCTCTATACCAGAACCACCAGAAGTACAAAATAAAATAATTTTCTTATTAGATAAATCAACACTTTCTAAAAAAGTATTAATAACTCTAGGCGCAGTTCCCCACCAAATAGGAAAACCAAGTAAAATAGTATCATAATTATCAATAGAAAAATTAATATCCTTTATACTAGGCCGGCAATCATCATCACTCATCTCAGCCGAAGACCTACTTTGTTTGTCCGTCCAATCTAAATCAGCGCTCGTATACCTATCTAAAGGCATTATCTCATATAAATCTGCGCCTATAAAATCAGCTATATTTAAAGCCACCTTTTTAGTAACCCCACTAGCTGAAAAATAACTAACTAAAATCTTATTCATAAAATTACCCCCATTAAATTATACAAAAAAATATTCCAAAAAATAAAAACAAAATCAAAAATATAATACTAATCTTACTTACACTTAACTTTTTCAAATCATTTCTCTCTAAACTATCAACTGCTTTAACATACTTTAAACCAAATAACTTTTTATTACTTAAATCATAATCAGTATAAATACCAAAAGCTATTGGATTATCATATTCAGAATATTCAAACCTCTTAACTGAAGCAAGTGCAAAAAACATCATTAAATCTCCACTACAACCAGAAATATTTAAAATAGAAAGCCAAACTAAAACACCATTATTAAAATATATTCCAATAAAATAAGTAAAAACACCAATCAATATAAAAGGACAAAGTAAAGAAATTAAAATATTTCTCTTGCTAATATTTTCCTTACACAAAGTACACATAATACCCTTTTCTAAATGAATACCAAAAGTAATATTTTTAAAATCAGCCCCATAAATCAGCCCCATTTAAAACATAAGATAAAGCATGCAAACACTCATGTAAAAATAAATATGGTATAAGTAAAATAAAAACTAAATAAAAATCATCAATCAAAAACACATTATCAAAAAAACTCGTAACCATAACCATAAATAAAAAAAGAATAATAGATAATACTTGTAATGGTATGATCTTCATTTCAAATAAATAATATTTTTTCAAAAAATCACCTACCAAAAAGATTTAAAACAAAACATTTTAAATCTTATTCTTTAAAATTCTTATAAGCACTATGTAAATAATAATAAGGGATTACAAGTAATAAAATATTTACAGCAATCAAAATAATATTATTATCTAAATGCATAAACTGAAGTAACTGTGGAATAAATAAAATTACCCCTAAAATAATCGTAATAATAGATTTCTTATTAGCTAAACAAAAACCAATGACACCAGCAAAAACCTGAAAACCTGCTGAACCATAAGCAATAAATAAACTTTTTAAAGCCTCACTTTCAGAAACCGTAATATCACTAGCTTCAGCCTCACCGGCTAAAAAATAAGTAAGTAAAATACTAGCTACTCCCATTAAAATTAAAATTACACTTGAAACTCTAAGACCCTTAGTTCCTTTCATAACAAAACCTCCTTACCTCAAAAATATTTTATCACATTTTTTTTAAAATTTCTAATAAACTTTCTATATCCCATAAAACCACCTATTTATAATTTTAAAAATCTAAAGTGATAACAATTTCACTTTAGAATTATCTTCTTTATAACTATTATTCATAAGTTTATCTATCTCATCATAAGATAAATTCAAACCAAGCCTTTTATTAAACTCATCCATAAACCTAATAGCCCTCTTATAACCGCGCTCTGGCACTGTTTTTTTAGAATATAAAAGCCTCAAAGCCACAAAATTTAATATATCATCACGTAAATAATTATCAACATAATTATTTTTTAAAGCCTTTTCAAGTTCTTGAAAATCTAAACAATCCGCATAATTTTCACTAAAAACTTGAAATAAATCATTTAAAGTAATATCATCATTATCAATATATTTTAAAGTCTCATAATCACTATCAACCTTACCACTAATAGCATCCGCACTTATTATAAAATCTTTATGCTTTGAATAATATTTATCATTAGAATTTCTATTAATTTTAAAATAAACTTTTTTACTAACACCTATCTTTTTACCCTCTTCATAAATAGGATATTCCTTTTCTATTTTAGATCTATAATTACCTTTTAAAAACTTAATTTGATTATCAGTTAATCTAAAAAATAATTGATTAATATCCATCAAATCAGATAACTCTTTTTTAAAAGCAAAATCTTGAACTATCTTTCCATCATAAAAATCAAACTCTCTTTCCGGATACTTTATTTCATACCAAAAAGTAAGTCTATCAATTAAATCCTGCATCTCATCAAGACCAATAAATAAATTATAGCCCTCCTCTAAAAGCCGGTTAAACATAACCTTAAAATATGTATTTTCCTTTAAATCATATTTTTTTAAATCGTTATTATAAAAATTTTTTAACTCATCTTTTGTCATAAAACCAACTCCTAAAAAAATTTTACCACAAAAAAATGGTTTTTACACCATTTTTATTTAATTTCAATAGTTTTTGAAGGTTTTTCGATAGTTTCTTTTGGCATACAAACTTTTAAAACACCATCTTTAAATTCAGCTGATACTTTGCTTTCATCTATATCGCCAACATAAAATTTTCGTTCCATAGAACCATAAAATCTTTCTTGACGAATATAATCTTTCTTTTCATCTTTATCCTCAGATGATTTTTCAGCCTTAATAGTTAAATAACCATCATTATAATCAACAGTAACATCATCTTTAGTCAAACCAGGCATATCAGCTTCAATAACATAATTTCCTTTATTTTCATAGATATCACACTTCATATCCATACTTGGAGTAAAAATGTCAAACATACTATCTAAATCAAATCTTCTTGGTAACATTCTCATATTCATTCCTTCTTTCTTTTACAATTATGTTATACCACTCTTTTTAGCACTTGTCAAGCATGAGTGCTAAAAAATGACAAAAAATTTAAAAAAAAGTAAAAACGATTAAATAACCATTTCTACTCTTTTAAACATTTTATCTTTTCCAAGTAAACGCATAATTTCATATAAATCAGGTGTATTAGATTTACTAGTTAAACTAACTCTTACCACCGTACTAAAATCCGCAATACTTCCTTTATAATTATCTGGATTTTCTTTATATTCCCTCATCTCACCCGCATATCCAAGTGATATAGCTGCTTTTTTCATATTATTAAACCAAGTATCTTTATCATCTGAAATATTATAATATTTATTCAAATAAACATCTAATATATGTTTTCTCTCATCCATATCAGTAATTTTTTGCCACTCATACTTATCAGGTTTAAAAAGCTCATCATACATATACCAAATTTGATCTTTAACTTCTCCAAAATATCCAATATCCTTACGTGGTTTTTTCTGCTCTCTTTCAATATTAAATATTTTTATAGAATAATCCTTATATTTTTCCAAAAGTAATGCAAAATCATTATCATATAGTTTAGCCCAGCTCAAAGCCATATCATACACTTCAGAAGCTTTTAAAGTACTAATATAATTTTTAGAAATATTCATTAATTTATCATGGTCAAATAAACTACCACCAATAGGCATATTTTTAAAATCTAAAATAAATTCTGAAGCATCCTTATCCTTATTTTGATTCATCCACATTTCAAAATTAGAATTTGCTACAGTCTCTAGATAAAGCATAACAGCTTTATTTGGAATACCTTTTTCATGATAATAACTAATAGCTGCTTCCGGATCTTTTCTTTTACTAAGTTTCCTCTTAGTACCATTATCTTCAATCGTAATTGGTGATATATGCGCATATTTAGGAACCTTAAAACCTAAATATTCAAATAACTGTACATGTACTGGTATAGAAGAAAGCCACTCATCACCTCTAATAACATGTGTAGTTCTCATCAAATGATCATCAACTGCATGAGCAAAATGATATGTTGGAAGACCATCAGATTTAATAATAACAATATCTTGATCATTTTCAGGAAGCTCCATTTTACCTTTAATTTCATCTTTAAACTTAAATCTATGATTAAAATTACCCTTTGATTTTAAACGGATAATATACTTTTCGCCATTTTCTATTTTCTTCAAAGCATCATCAATAGATAAATTACGGCACCTTGCATAATAACCATAATAACCTATTCTCTCTTTATGTTTTTCCTGCCTTTCCCTATCCTCTTTTAAACTTTCAGGTGAACAAAAACAAGGATAAGCCTTATCTTCTATAATTAATTTTTTAGCAAAAGCTTTATAAATATCCTCTCTTTCACTTTGCGTATAAGGGCCATATTCACCCTTATCACCATCTACTGTAACACCTTCATCAAAAGTAATACCAAAATTAGCTAAATCAGTAATAATTTTAGAAACACCATCTTCAATACTTCTTTTTTGGTCAGTATCCTCTATTCTTAAAAAGAAAATACCATTACTTTGTTTAGCCATTTTCATAGAAATAAAAGCTGCATATAAAGCCCCTAAATGTACAAAACCAGTAGGACTAGGTGCATATCTTGTTACCATTGCCTTATCATCTAAATCTCTTTTTGGATATAACTTTTCATAATATTCAAAATCGTGCTTTGTTTTTAATAATTTATCTGCAAATTCTTTTCTATCCATAATATCCCTCTTTCTTTTAATATTATCTTATATTTAAAAAAAAAAAGTAAGAAAAAATCTTTATAATTAAATTTGAAAAATTATTTTATA
>CALVVS010000026.1 GCA_944363925.1 uncultured Bacilli bacterium
TATTGAACAATCTGTTTAATCATAAATTTTGACAAATATAAGTTAGGGTAGCGACTATCCGATATTGGTCTATGGAGAAGCCTAAGGCTGCTATGAGGTAGAAATAGCTTACCGTGAGGTAAGCCAATGTCAAAATTTATTTGGCATTTTGTTCTCACTTCTGCCGATTAGCCAGTCGATGGAATAGTTATATTTTGAGGCTAGTTTTTTGAGCATGAGTGTCTGCATTAGATTTGATTGTTTAGTGTTTTTATATCCTGAGTAGGTACTTTTTAGTATTCCAAGTTCAGCGGCAATATGGTATGCGATACTTATAGCGAGGAGCTTTAGTGAATTATATGAACTAGCTAAAAAGGTTCTTGATAAAAATAAGGTTCAAAGATTAATGGAGGCGGTTATAAATATGAGTAAGGATGAAATGATACTACACGCATGGGAAAAAGATAAATGGGATGAATATATTAAAAATAACGAGCTTGAAGATGCGAAACAAGAAGGAAAAAATATTGGAATTAAAGAAAAAGAAATTGAAATAGCTAAGAATTTACTTGGTATGAAAATGAGTATAGAAGATATTTCAAAAGCAACAGGTCTATCTTTAAAAGATATTCAAAAATTACAAAGTACTGAGGAATAAATCTTAGTACTTTTAAAATTGATATAAATTTATATGATAATAATGAAGATAAATGTTATTAGTAGTTTAACAAAAAACTGATGATTATAATTTTTTAGTGAAAAAATGTAATTATTTGTTATAAAAAATTAACTAAAAAATTACTAAAATATAACTACAAATTTTTTATAAGTAAATATTTATTGTTAGCTGATGGGTGAAGTTATTTATATGATTTTGTTAAAAAGCTTTGAATATCAAGGAAAAATAAAAACTAGATATTGCTATCTAGTTAAATACATATTGGTAGCGAGAGGGGGATTCGAACCCTCGACCCTACGGGTATGAACCGTATGCTCTAGCCAACTGAGCTATCTCGCCAAATGACAAAACAATTATAGCAAAATAAACATATTCTTTCAATAGTTTTTAATAAATTTGATTGATTTTTTTGATGATAATTTATATAATATTTAACTGGGTGATTTAATTGAGAAAAAAAAGTTTAAAACAAATAAACATGCTTCTTATGGCACATAAGGATTTGATTAATCATTATGAAGAAAAAAAAGAAGAAATAAAGTTAAAACCAGTTAAGTTATCACATAGTTTGATTTGTGGAACTTTTGGATGTGTAGCTAGCATGAGTTCGATTAATATTCCAAAGTTTGATTCTTTACTTTTGACTGGGTTAGGTGGTTTTTTAGCTGGATATACTTTACCATATGTTGTAAAAAATGTTAAGATTTTAGAACTTGATTATCAGATTTTTATGAATAAAAATATTATTAATGACTTAGAAAAAGAAAGATTAGAAAAATTTGAGGAAAGAAAAACTTTACAAAAAACAATTTAAACGGGCAAAAATGCACGTTTTTTGTTTAAAATTATTGTAAAAATTAATATAAAATGTTATATTTTAATTGTATATTACAATTGAACTAGGGGGGAAATATATGGAAGATGTAAATATACAAGGTAAAGGGGTTCAAAGTACTAAATTTAAGCTTTTTAAAAATGATAGTCATAAAATGACAGGTTTTGCGTCTATTGATAGGCCTTATGAGAAGGATGCTAATTTTTTTGAGAAGCATCCAGTTATACCAAATTTGAGCATTTACAATGCTGTTTTGGCTATGAGTTTGCCATATAGAAAAGAAAATGCTATTAATTGTTATGATTTAACTGTTACTTACAATGAACTTTTAGAAGATGCGAAAGCGTTATCAAAAGGTTTAAAGGAATTAGGAGTTAAAAAAGGTGATGTTGTGACATGTTTGATACCTAATTTTTATCAAGGTGTTGTTACTTTTTTTGCGGCTAATCGTATAGGAGCAGTGGTAAGTTTTTTAAATTCTAGAGCAGAAATGGATGAGGTAAAGTATTATTTGAATTTATTTGAGTCCAAAGTATTTTTAAGTTATGATAAAAGTAAGGAATATAATGATGAAATAATAAAGGATACAAAGGTAGAAAATATTATTTCTTTAAATAATGAAGATTTGAATAAGCATGGTTTTAATTTGGAGACTAATGAAACAATAGGTAATTCAAATATTGTTTCTTACCGTGATATGAAATTAGTTGGTGATTTTTATAAACAGTGGATAAATGTTTTTCATGGTAAGAAAAATGATGCTTTAATTTTATTTACCAGCGGAACAACTGGTTTGCCTAAATCAGTTTTACTTACTAATGAGAATTTTATTGCTTCTGGGACATATCTTAAAAATTCGGCTAATATTCCGGTTACGCATGGTGAGAAGTGTTTAGTTTCGGTTCCTTTTTGCTATCCTTATGGGTTTGCGACTTCAACATTAATGTCTCTTCTTTGTGGTAGAGAAGCTATTTTAGCGCCTAATGTGTCAGCAGATAATATTAATTATTTTCTAAGTAAAATGCCAAATATTGTTTTTGGTAGTCCAGCTTTACTTGAACTTGTGAGAAGAAATACTAAAGAAAATCAAGATTTATCATCAATACATACTTTTGTATCTGGCGGCGATTTTTTAAGTGTTCAAAATGCGGAAAGTGGAATTGAATTTTTTAAAAAGCATGGGGCAGATGTTACGATGTGTAATGGTTCAGGAAATGCGGAAACTTCGGCTAATAGTACGACGACTTATGGTCTTCCTATTAAACCGGAAACAGTTGGTAGACCTTTAGTTGGAACTGATGCGATTATTTTAGATAAAGATACTTTAAAGGAAGTAAAATATGGAGAAACAGGTATTCTTTGTGTTAGAGGAAAGCATATTTTTAAAGGTTATTATAAAAGACCTGATTTAACAGATAAGGTATGGATTAAATATAATGGTAAGACTTATTTTAATACGGAGACTTTAGGACGTTTAGATGAGGATGGTTATTTTACTTTAACTGGTAGACAATCAAGATTTTATATTAAATCAGATTTGAACAAGGTTTATTGTGATAAGGTTCAAAATATTATAAATAAGGTAGAGGGTGTTAGAAACTGTGCAGTAGTGAAAATGCCTGATGAAAAAGAACTTTATGTTGGTAAGGCATATGTGGTTTTAAAAGATGGTATGCCTAAGGATGAAGTTACTGAGGAATATATTAGAAAGAGTTTAGAAGGTTCTCAGTTACTTGGCGAAGATGGAGAGTCTGTTCAATTAAAACCTTTTGAAATACCAGCAAGCTTCGAATTTGTAGACCAACTTCCTAGAACTAAAGCTGATAAAATTGATTATATGACTTTAGAGAAGATGGCGGAAGAATCTATAAAACAAAATACTGGAAAAGTGAAAGTTTTAAAAAATAATTAGAGTATTTGGGGTGATTAGATGAGTACGGGGAAATTTTTCTTATTTGAAGCGTTAGTATATTTATTGTTATTGGTGGTTGTATTTTTTAGTAAAAAAAGGTTAAAAAATAATGAAAATAAAATTTATTCTTATCTTATTGTGATTGCGGTAATCGAACTGATTACGGAAATTATTTTGGATTATGTAGGTCCAATGTATAAAGAAATTCCATTAATTAGTTTTAGTGTAGCTAAAATATATTTGATTTTTATATTGCTTTGGGCGACAATGCTGTGCAGTTATATTGTAACTATTGCTATGCAGATGAAGAAAAAAGAAAAACAAATAAAGAAGGTTTATAAGTTTTTTACGATATTTTTCTTAGTGTTTGCATTTATAGATGCTATTTTGCCAATATCATTTTATTATGAGGGAGATATAGCTTATACTTATGGTAATAGTGTTGATTTGATTTATTTAGTGACAATTATATTTTCAAGTATTGCATGTGGAGCGGTTATTTGGAATTATAAAAATTTTAAAGATAAGAGGTTTTTGCCATTATTAGTATTTGTGGTGTTTGGTAGTGTTTGTTCTTTAATTCAGTATTTTAATCCTGGTTTATTATTAGCAACTGCTGTCCATGTGTTTGTTACATTTTTAATGTATTTTACGATAGAAAATCCAGATATGCAAATGATGGAAGAGCTTTATAAAAATAAGAAATTAATTGAAAAGTCTAATCAAGATACATCTAATTTCCTATTTAGGATGACACAAGATATAAAGAAACCTGTGAAAGATATTGTTGATGTTAGTCAAGCTTTTTCTGAGTGTAATGATATTCATGAATTAAAGGAACAGATGGCTCTTATAAATAATATGGGAATGGAGCTTGATTATTTAATTAACGATGCTTTGGATGTTTCTAGTATGACGACGAAAAGGCTAAAGATTTTTGATAGTCGTTATAATTCAGTTAATATTTTTAAGGAAATTAGTTATAGATTTGAAAAACAAATTGATAAAGATGTAAAATTTAATTTTTTAATAAGTAATGTTATACCAACTTATTTGTATGGTGATTCGATTAAGTTAAAACAGGTGATTAATTCTATTTTAGAAAATTCTTTGAAACACACTGATTCTGGCGAGATTAATTTAGATGTTAGTGCGATTGTTAAGTATGGGGTTTGCCGTTTGATTATTACGGTTAGTGATACTGGAACCGGCATGGCTATCGAAGAGGTTAACAATATTTTGAGTTTGAATAGTGAAGAGCTTTCAAATATTGATTTACGCAATCGTGATGGCGAGGTCTTGAACTTAAAAGAGGTTAAAAAATTAGTTTCTTTACTTGGCGGTAATTTAATGGTTAAAAGTGAAGAAGGTGTTGGAACAACGGTTAATGTTGTTTTAGAGCAAAAAATTGTAGAATCTAAAGAAACTGAGATTTCTAAAAAACTTGAGAGTTATGAACAGAGTTTATATCATAATAAACGTGTTATGGTGGTTGACGATGATGCGAAGGAGCTTGCGAAGATTACGAATTTCCTTGAAAATCATAATGCGGAAGTTAGTGGTTCTTTGTTTGGAAGAGATATAATTGAAAAAATTGCTTCTAATGTGAAGTATGATTTAATATTATTAGATGATGAAACTTCAACTTATAGTGCTTTGGATGTTTTAAATGAACTTAAGAAAAATAAAAAATTTCATACACCAGTTGTTATAATGATTGATGATAACAAAGAGTTTATTAAACTTCATTATTTAAAAGATGGCTTTGCTGAGTGTATTATGAAGTCAAAATTAGAATCTGAAATAGACAGAATTATGAAGTTATTTTAAGGAGGCAACTTATGTTTAAAGATAAAAAAATTTTTATATTAGGTATGGGTAAAAGTGGATGTTCTGTAGCTAAATTATTAGCTACAGATAATCATGTTTTGATTACGGATGTTAAATGTGATGATTTTAACGAAGTTAAGGAATTGGAAAGTCTTGGGGTTAATGTAATTATTACTAAAGAGCAGGATAAAATTTTTGATGATAGTTATGATTATGTGGTAAAAAATCCTGGTGTAAGACTTGATCATCCGGTGGTTTTGAAAGCTAAGAAGTATAATATTCCAGTTATCACAGAATTAGAGGTAGCTTATCGTTATCTTCCTGAAGTTAAGATTGTCGGTATTACTGGTTCAAATGGTAAGACGACAACGACAACTATTATATATGAATTTTTGAAGGCAGCTGATTTACCAGTTCATTTGGCTGGAAATATTGGTTTTCCACTTTGTAGTCAAATAGATCAAATTAAAAAAGACGATATTTTAGTTATAGAAATTTCGAGCCATCAGTTAGCTAATTTAGATAGATTTAAGGTAGATGTGGCAGTTTTAACTAATTTGTATCAGGTACATTTAGATTTCTTTGGTAGTTATGAAAATTATAAATTGGATAAACTTCGTATATTTAATAATCAAGATGAAAATTGTGTGGCCATTTTAAATAAGGGCGATAGTGAAGTTTATGAACTTACTTCTGATTTAAAGGCACGTAAGGAGTATTTTTCTTCAAAGGATGATGCTGATATTTGTATTAAAGATGATGCAATAATTTATAGAGGTGAGAAAGTAGTTAATCTTTCGGATATTAGAGTTAAAGGTATTCACAATTACGAGAATATTATGGCAGCTATTTTAGCGGCTAAAGAGTTTAATGTTTCTAATGAAATTATTAGAGAGGTTTTAAATAATTTTGCTGGAGTAGAGCATCGTATTGAGTTTGTAAGAAGGTTAAATGGTCGTGATTTTTATAATGATTCTAAAGCGACTAATGTCGATTCAACTATTACAGCTTTAAAATCATTTGATAGTAATGTTGTTCTTATACTTGGTGGTTTAGATAGAGGTCATAGTTTTGAACCGTTACTTCCATATTTAAAAAATGTTAAACATATTGTATGTTTTGGACAGACAAAGGAGCGTATTAAAGAGTTTGCTTTAAAAAATAACATTGATGTAATGGTGACTGATAATTTAGAAGAGGCGACTAAGGCAGCTTATAATATTTCTTTAGAAGGAGATACAATTTTACTTAGTCCAGCATGTGCGAGTTGGGATCAATATAGTCATTTTGAGGAACGTGGTGATGAATTTAAGAAAATTGTTAATGAACTTTATTAGCAATTTTCTTTTTTTCTATGTAAAATAAGGTAAAAATGTGAAATAATAATAGTCAAAATATTATTATTTTGATATAATTGTAGTGTAGAAGGTGTTAATATGAAGTATTTTCCAAAACTTATGGGAAGCAGCCTATATTTGTCACCTTTATGTACTGAGGATGCATCAATATTTGTCAAGTGGATGAACGATAAAGTAATTAGTGAAAATATTGGCACTGATAGTATGGTTAGTACTTTAGAAGGTGAGATAAAATGGCTTAGAGAAAATCAAAATGATTATAATTTTGGTATTGTTTTAAAAAATGGCGATTTGCTTATTGGCGAGTGTGGTTTTTCACAGATAGATTTAATTCATGGCAAAGCTACTTTGATGATTTTTATTGGTGAAGAAAAAAATAGAGGTCAAGGTTATGGCAAAGAGGCAATTAAACTTTTACTTGAATATGGTTTTAATAATTTGAATTTGAACAATATTATGCTTAAAGTTTATTCGTTTAATAAAAAAGCAATAAAATTATATGAAAGTTTGGGTTTTAAAAAATTTGGAGTAAGGCATAAATCTCATTATTTTAAAAGTCAATATTATGATGAAATTTATATGGAAATATTAAAAGATGAATACGATGAAATTGAACCTTTTATATATGTATGAATTTGAGAAAGTGTTAATTTGACAAATAGTAAGTTTCATGGTATGATATGCCGCAAACAAACAAGGAGAAATATACATAATTTTAAAATTTAGAAATGGGGGATATTTATGTTAGAGGAATTGAGAGGTAAATTTATTTTATCAAGAGCTAAACATCTTAGAATTGAACGTGCGGATGGTACTTTAAAAAGCAGATTACGTGGTCTTATAAGTAATATGCGTAATAGGGCAATTGGAACTGTAGCAGGTTTGGGTATTGTTACTTTAGCTAGCGCTTTTGCACCTACTACGGCTATGGCAGCAGAAAATGGTATGGTTGATACAAGCAATCCTATTACAAATGAACAAACTGTAACGCCAGTTTCTAGTGTTGAGGAAACAGCACCAGTTGTTAGTGAACCTGTGGCACCAGTTTCTAATGTTGTGGAGACCGCGCCAGTTGTTAGTGAACCTGTGGCGCCAGTTTCTAATGTGGTGGAGACCGCGCCGGTTGTTAGTGAACCTGTGGCACCAGTTTCTAATGTTGTGGAGACTGAACCAGTTGTTAGTGAACCTGCAGCACCGGTTTCTAATGTAGTGGAGACAGAACCGGTTGTTAGTGAACCTGCAGCACCGGTTTCTAATGTAGTGGAGACAGAACCGGTTGTTAGTGAACAAACAGAACCAGTTTCTAATGTAGAAGAGACAGAACCAGCTATTGATATAGAGCAATCTGATTTAGCATCAGAGCTAGATACTACTACAAGTGTTAGTGAAGAGACTAATGAAGTTGCAGCTCCTGAAACTGAAACTTCTGAGGTTTCAGATGAACAAATAGAAAATGTGACTACAGGAAGCGATTTAGAAGAAGAAAACACTAATAGTGTAGAAACATCTGAATCAACAGTTGACGATATGAATTCTGATGAATTAATTGGTGAGGTTGTAGAAGAACCATTAGTGGGTGATAATACTACTTCTGAAGATGTTCAAACTTCTGAGGATGTTACAACTTCTACTACTGAAGGTAATATGGATAATACTACAGAAAATGATACTTTGGATGAAAGTGTTCAAGTTAATGATGATAAACATATTTTAGAAAACAATGAAAATGGATATCAAGTATTTGAACAAAATGGTCAAACTTATGTTGTTGGAAATATTACTGATGAACAATTAACACAAATTGTAAATGAATATGGTAGTGTTGTTGCTTTTGATCAAAATGAAATTGATCCAGAACTTGGAAATGGAGAGTCTATTAATTTAGGCAATTCAGGATATACTGCTACTAAAGATGAAAATGGTTATGTAACAGTTACTGATGAAAATGGTAATTTGATAACTTCTTGGGATGCTTCAAAAGAAAATTCTCAAGATAATCAACAAACTAATGAAGATAGCGTTTCTGATTTTGAAGTTAATCCAGATGAATTTTTACTTATTAAAAATGAAGATGGAAGTTATACTATTGCACAAGGTGGTGTTGGTTTAAGTCATGATCAATTCCAAGAGTTAGTTGATGAACTTAAACAAGATGGAAAACTTCCTGAAGATGCAGTGATTGTGACTGATATTTTACCACAAGCACCTACGGATGAAATGATAGCTAATGGTCAAACTGAACAATCTGCAACGATTGGTGATTATGTATTTAGTACTTCAGATGGAAAAAATTATCAAGTATATGATAAGGATGGTAATTTAGTAACAACTATTTCTTCTGATGATTATGAGAATATAAAAGATGAACAGTTAGGAGAAAATCAAGATATTTCAAACGACCCTGATGCGGAACCAGATGATAAACCAACTCTTGAAGAGCCAACTCCTGAGGAACCTACACCTGAAGAGCCGACTCCTGAGGAACCTACACCTGAAGAGCCAACTCCTGAGGAACCTACACCTGAAGAGCCAACTCCTGAGGAACCTACACCTGAAGAGCCAACTCCTGAGGAACCTACACCTGAAGAGCCAACTCCAGAACAACCAACTCCAGAGATTACTTATACGCCAAATAGACAAACATCACTTCCAAGTACTGGAGATGCAAGTGCAGCTATTGGTATAGGAACAGGTATTGCTGGTGCTGCTTTAGTTGGTGCTGGTGCGGCTTTAAGAAAACGAGATGATAAAAAAGAAAGTAAGGGAAATAGAAATTTAACTTTAATTGAAGGCGGAAAAGGTAAAACAACTTATGAAGATTTACAAAGAATGTATGATGAAGGTATTTTAATTAATCCACATGATTATGATGATGATTTAGAATTGTTTGCTCAAGCATATGTATTATCTCAAAAACAAAATGAACAAATGCAACCTAAAGGAAGAACACGTTAGTTAAAGTAAGGAGGGTAAATATGAAAAAGATAAGAAAAATATGTAATACGTTAATTGCATTATTAATTGTAAGTGTTATATCTATTACTTTAATACCTAGTATTAGTGCGGCTCCAAAAAATCCAACTATTAGTAGGACAGGGGTAATGGTATCTTATATAGGTGAGAATTATAAATGGGCTAAGTTTGAGACGTCTGATGGCAAGACAGCTTATTGTATGGATCTTAATAAGAAATGGCCTGAAAAGACGACTAATGTTTCATTAGTTAAAGAAGCTGATGCCGGACTTACTTATATTCTTCAAAATGGTTATCCATATAAAACGATAAAAGGTAATGGAGAACAAGACAGATTTATTACGCAAGCAGCTGTTTGGTGGTATTTATCAGATACCAATCAAACTGATAAAATAGGTACTGAATTTACAACAGGAGATACTGATATGTATGGTCTTAGAACTTATATTCAAAAGTTAGTTAATGAAGCTAAGAATGCTAAGGCTACTGCTAAAACTTCATTAGATGTTAAAGTGAATAATTCCAATATGGGTGTTTCAAAAGATGGAAATTACTTTATATCTGAAGAGATTGCTCCATCTTTGACTGGCGCTACTTCTTATAAAGTTAGTGTTAGTGGAGCGCCTAGTGGTACAGTGGTTACTGATACAAATGGCAAAGAAAAAACTACATTTAATGCTGGTGAAAAGTTTATTGTTAAAGTTCCAGCTAATGCTGTAGGTCAAACAACAACTATGAAAGTTACAGTATCAGCTACTGGTAGTTCATCAAGAGCTTATATTTATCAACCAACAGATAATTCTTATCAACGTTTAGTTGCTTTATATCCTGATGAAGAAGTTTCTAAAACGGTTAATTTAACAGCTAAATTAGATAAACCAAGAGTTTGTGTGGATTATGTTATTGTTGGTGATGTTAAACCAGATCCAAGTTTAACTGATCCTACACCTGGTAAAAGTTGTTATGATAAGGGAACTAGTTATGATCAAGAAAAGGGTTTAACAACTAGACAAGAAAATTGTAAATTTAATGGTTGGTATACGAAAGAAAATTTAACCGGCAAATGGGTAGATGGAACAGCTTTAAATAATAATATGACATTATATGGTGCTTGGGATTGTGGTACAGTAGTTAATGTTCCAAACACTGCATCAAAACTTTCCTTAATTGCTGTTGGTGTTGGAGTACTTGTTATTATTGCTGGTGTTACTATACTTATATATCGTGATAAAAAAATGAGTGCTAAAAAATAAAATATAACCTAGCGTTTGCTAGGTTTTTTTTTTGAAATATGGTACACTATTATAAGAGGTGGGACGGTATGAATTTATTGCCAGCAGATACTTATATTGTTAAAAATGCAACGATACTTAGTAATGAATCTCGTTTAGTTTTGATGAAGCTTTATCAACCAATTATAGGTGTGGTTGCAATAAATTTATATTTTACTTTATGGAGTAATTTAGATGCTGGGCAGATTATATCTACGGAATATACTCATCATAATTTAATGGCTGAAATGAGGGTTAAGCTTGAGGAGATTTTAGAAGCGAGGGAGAAACTAGAAGCTATTGGTCTTTTGAAAACTTATTTGAAAAAGGGTAGTATTAATAGTTATATTTATGAGTTATATTCACCTTTGGAACCTTATGAATTTTTTGACAATCCTATTTTAGCAACTACGCTAGCTAGTAATATAGGTCAAGCTGAATATGAGAAGGTTTTAAGTATTTTTAAATTGCCTATTATAGATTTAAAAGGTTATAAAGATGTAAGTGCTTCTTTTAACAGTACTTTTGAAGTGACGAGTGATTTTGTGGCTTATGATGTTAAAAATGTTAGAAAAGTTAGTCAAGTTGATTTAGTGGTTGATGAAAAAATTGATTTGAATAGTATATTTGATTTGATTCCTAGTGAAATTTTAAATCATCGTTCAATTAGTAATGATACTAAATCTTTAATATATAAGCTTGCTTATATTTACAACTTATCTGAGGATGAATTATCTGAATTAATTCGAAATTCGGTAAATGAAAAAAGGATAATTGATAAAAATTTATTAAGGTCGAATTGTCATAATTATTATACGTTTGAACATCAAAATATGGCACCTTCTTTAGTTTATAAAAAACAACCGGAATATCTTAGAAAAAAGGTTGGTGATGGTTCTAAAAAAGCAAAACAAATATATACTTTTGAAACTACATCGCCATATGATTTTTTGACAGGTAAGAATAAAGGTGTAAGACCAAGTAAGAAAGATTTACTTTTAGTTGAGAATTTAATGGTAGATTATGCTTTGCCACCGGGAGTTGTCAATGTACTTATTGATTATGTGCTTAGGATTAATGATAACAAGTTAACTAAAAATTTTGTTTTGACGATTGCTAATCAGTGGAAAAGGAGTAATATAAATACGGTTGAAGAAGCAATGGCCATTTGTAAGAAGGAAAACAAGAATAAAACTAAGACACGTGCTTTGAAAAAAGAGGAAAGACCCGATTGGTTTGATAAAAAATATGAGGAAAATGAAGCAAGCAGTGACGATATTGCTTTGCTTGAAGCTAGTTTAAAGGATTTGTAGGTGGTTATGTGCAGAAAGTTAGTGATAATTTTAAGAAAAAGAATTTAGATTATTTACTCGATGAAGCATATGATGAGGCTTTAAAAAATGATATTTTTAAGGATTTTGTATGTAGGTTAAAGATAAAGCGGGAAATTTTAAAAAAGTATACTTCACTTTTAGAAGAAAGTGCATTTGAATATCATAATTGTCAAAATTGTCCTGGCTTGGCAGCTTGTCAGAATAAAATAACAGGGTATGCGAAATTACCGAAATTAGTTTCAGATAGTTTAGAATTTAGTTATAAGCCATGTAAGTACAAGAGGAAATATGATAAAGAGGAGAGTATACATAGTAATACAACACTTTTTAGTGTGCCTAAGGAGATTAAGGAAGCTTCAATTAAAAAAATTTATAAGACTGATAAAAACAGATATGAAACTATTTTATGGCTTACAGAATTTATAAAGAAATATAAAAAAGATATTCATCAAAAAGGTCTTTATTTATGTGGGAATTTTGGCTGTGGTAAGACTTATTTAATAGCGGCAATATTTAATGAACTTGGAAAAGATGGAATTAAGAGTGCGATTGTATTTTGGCCAGAATTTTTAAATAGTTTGAAAGCTTCTTTTAATTCAGATGTAAGAAGCGAGTTTAAAAATAAATATAATTATGTTAAAAAAGTACCACTGCTTTTAATAGATGATTTAGGGGCTGAGGTGGTAACAGGGTGGTCACGCGATGAGATTTTATGTCCACTTTTACAATATAGGATGGATGAGAAACTTCCGACATTTTTTACGTCTAATTTAGATTTAAAGGCTTTAGAAAATCATCTAGCGATTACATCTAAAGGTGATGAGATTATTAAAGCTGGACGAATAATTTCGAGAATAAAGCAACTTACAGATTATCAAGAGATGATTAGTAAAAATTTAAGAGAATAGGGTTGTATTTTGACTAGTGTAATTATTTATATGTGTGGCTAGTGCTTAATAAAAAGTTAAGTTTTTACTGAGTTATTTTGTGCGTTTATGTACTTAAGTATAAGGGTTTGATTATTTTTTAGGTGGTCATAGGGTAAAATGTGATTTTGATACGATAAAGGGATTTATAGATTATTCGGTAGAAGTTATTTTTAGCGAAATTCAAAGGAAAAAAGGGCTTGACATTGATTAACTTTGTGATAAAATATAGTTAAATGCGAAGAAGAGGACATGATTATTGAAAGTAATTTTAAAGAGAGTTTAGCAATTGGTGGAAGCTAGATAAATGATTTTAATAATTACTACCTTGAAGCAGGTTTTCGAAAGATTATTCCGGTTAATTACCGTTATCTAATAAATTAAGTTATAAGGTAGGATGGTACCGCGTTTATACGCTCCTTGCAATTAGTTTTTGTGAGGAGCTTTATAATGGATAAAAAACAAATTCGTAAGTGTAATAAAATTGATATGCCTAATTTTTTGCGAAATTATTATTTTGTTGATAATGAAAGTTTAATTTTGAAACTTTCTGATTTATCTCATAAGGAACTTAAGACTATTGCGCCACTTTATGGCATAGATTTAGTAAGGATTAAGTTTGATTTAGTGAGTATGGATCAAGTACTTACAGGAACGGTTGTTTTAGTTAACGATGCATTTGGAAATTCGGCTCCTTATGTAAACCCTAATAGGGTATTTACCTTTGGTCATGAGCTTGATACAGAACTTGACCTTCCTTTTGTAAGTACGGTAATTCAAAAAGTAAAGTTTGATAAAAAGGGTAGGCAAAAAAGTTTAAAGCGAATTATAAAGTTAAGGAAAGGTGATTAAAATGGTTGATATAAAAGAAGATAAGAGATTAAGTATGCTTAATCATAGCTGCGCGCATTTACTTGCACAGGCGGTTAAACATTTATATCCAAAGGCTAAATTTTGGGTTGGACCAGTTATTTCAGAAGGATTTTACTATGATATTGATTTAGGCGATTATACTTTAACGGATGATGATTTAGAAAAAATTTCTAAGGAAATGAAGAAGCTTGCGAAAGATGGGAAAAGAATTTACCGCGAGGAGGTATCTAGAGAAGAGGCATTAGAGAGATTTAAGGATGACCCATATAAAATTGATATTATTAATGAACTTCCTTCGGGTGAAGTAATTAGCTGTTATACACAAGGTGATTTTACAGATTTATGTAGAGGGCCACATGTAGAGAGCGTTAAAGAGTGCAAGAATTTTAAATTGCTTAAGGTGTCTGGAGCTTATTATAAGGGAGATTCTAAAAATAAGGTGCTGCAAAGAATTTATGGAGTTTGTTTTGATTCTAAGGAAGATTTAGAGAAACATTTAGCAGAGCTTGAAGATGCGAAAGAACGTGATCACCGCAAAATTGGCAGGGAACTTGAATTATTTATGGGGCATGAGTTAGTTGGACCTGGCTTACAAATGTGGCTTCCTAATGGAGCAATAGTTAGATATGAACTTGAGAAATATATTAGGGATAAAGAGGTTAAACTTGGATATGAGCATGTATACACTCCTTATTTAGCTTCGACGGAGTTATATAAAGTGAGCGGGCACTGGGATCATTATAAAGATGATATGTTTCCGGTGATGAAGATGGACAATGAAGAATTAGTACTTAGACCAATGAACTGTCCACATCATATGCTTATTTATAAACATAAATTGCATTCATACCGTGATTTACCGATTAGGATTGGGGAGTTAGCTCCTGATTTTAGATATGAAGCTAGTGGAGCGGTATGCGGGTTAGAACGTGTACGTCAAATGTGTCAAAATGATGCGCATTTATTTGTAAGACCAGATCAAATTAAAGAGGAAGTTTCTAGGGTTGTTAATTTAATTTTAGATGTATATAAAGATTTTAATATTACTAATTATGCTTTTAGACTTTCACTTAGGGATAAAAATAATACGGAAAAATATTTTGACGATGATGAGATGTGGGAGAAGGCCGAGAGTGAGCTTAGGAAAGTTTTAATCGAGCTTGGTATTGATTTTTATGAGGCTACCGGTGAGGCGGCGTTTTATGGTCCAAAATTAGATGTTCAGATTAAATCAGCGATTGGTCATGATGTAACTTTATCTACTTGTCAATTAGATTTTTTACTTCCAGAGAGATTTGATTTGACTTATATTGATGAAAACGGTAAGAAGGCAAGGCCAGTTGTTATTCATAGGGCTATTTTGGGTACTTTTGATAGGTTTATGGCCTTTTTGATCGAAGAGACTAAGGGAGCATTTCCTTTATGGCTTGCGCCTTTACAGGTTAATATTATTCCGGTTAATAATGAGTATCATTTGAAATATGCGAAGAAGATAATGAAGAAGTTGGAAGAGAAAAATATAAGAGTTAGTCTCGACAGCCGGGATGAAAAGTTAAGTTATAAGATGCGCGAGAGTTCAGTGCATAAGGTTCCATATACTTTGATTATTGGTGATAAGGAAATGGAAAATAAAATTGTTAGTTATCGTTTATTTGGACATAAAGAGACGTCATCTTTATCTTTAAAAGAATTTGAAAAGGAGCTTTTAACAAAAATTAAAGAAAGAAGGTAATTTTATGTTAGGGGCAATTATCGGCGATTTAGCCGGCTCTATTTATGAATATGATGAATTTAAAAATGGTAAAAATGTCGATAGGCGTAGAGAAGTTTTGAGTAAAGATAATTTGATTGAGGAAGATAGTTTTTATAGTGATGATACTATTTTAACGATTGCCGTATTAGACGCGATATTAAATGGTAAGAAATATGAAGATTATTTAAGAAAATACGGTTTAAAGTATTATCAAGAACAACCTAAAACCAAAGCTAATCATTTTAAATATATGTTTTCACCTGATTTTATTAAATGGTGTAAAGGAAATGAAGAAGGGAATAGTATGGGTAGTGGTGCTTTGATGAGAGTATCACCGGTTGGATATTTGTTTGATGATATGGAAACAGTGATTAAAGAAAGTGAAAAAGCTACTATTCCTTCGCATAATTCAGTTTTAGCAGTGGTAACAGCGCAGACTTTAAATGATTTGATATATTTTGGGAGAAAGGGTTATTCAAAAGAAGAGGTCATGAATAAATTTTATCCTATTCATGGTTCGCTTGATAAAATTAGAATTAATAATTCTTTTGATAGTACATGTTTAGTTTTTGATAAGTGTTTAACAGCTTTTTTTGATAGTAATTCGTTTGAAGATGCGGTTCGTAAAGCTGTATCGCTTGGTGGTGATACAGATACGATAGGAGCGATTACGGGTTCTATCGCAGAGGCTTATTATGGTGTTCCTGATGATTTAAAGGATCAAGCACTTTCTAAATTACCAGATGATTTTGTTTTAAAGTTAAATGAAGGCTATCAAAAGGTAAAGAAATTATGATATAATTATGGGTAGTTTGGAGGTATTTTATGAGAGAATTTACAGAGCAAGAACTGGTGAGACGTAATAAAGTAAAAGATTTAGTGGACAAGGGAATTAAACCTTTTGGTTCTAGGTTTGATGTGACTTCTAATTCGAAGATAATTAAGGATGAACATATAAATCAAAGTAAAGAGGAACTTGAAGAGTTAAAAGATTATGTAGTTATTGCGGGTAGAATTATGACTAAGAGAAGAAAGGGAAAAGCTGGCTTTTTCCATATTCAAGATAAGTATGGTCAAATTCAAATATATATTAGTATTAATGAGGTAGGCGAGGAAGCTTATGATTTATTTAAAGCTTCTGATATTGGAGATATTGTTGGTATTGAGGGATATGTGTTTAGAACTAATACAGGTGAGCTTAGTGTTCATGCGGTGAAGTTTAAACATTTGGTTAAAGCGCTTAGACCACTGCCTGAGAAGTTTCACGGGCTTACTGATACTGAAGAGCGTTATAGAAGAAGATATGTCGATTTAATTATGAACGAAGATGCGAGAAGAATTGCCTTTACGCGTCCAAAAATTATTAGAACAATACAGAGATATTTAGATAATTTGGGTTATACAGAAGTGGAAACGCCTATTTTAAGCCCAATTTTAAGCGGGGCAGCAGCGAGACCATTTATTACGCATCACAACGCTTTAGATATGGAGTTTTATTTAAGAATTGCGACCGAGCTTCCACTTAAGAGATTACTTGTTGGTGGCATGGATGCGGTTTATGAAATAGGACGTATTTTCCGTAATGAGGGCGTTGATAGAAAACATAACCCTGAGTTTACGACAATAGAACTTTACAAAGCTTATTCTGATATGTATGGGATGATGGATATTGCGGAAGGCTTATTTAGTACAGTATGTATGGAGGTAAATGGAACTTATGATATTGAATATGCAGGTCATAAGATTTCGCTTAAACCTAAATATAAACGTATTCATATGGTTGATGCAATTAAAGAGGCTTGCGGTGTTGATTTTTGGCAAGATATGACTTTAGATGAGGCTAAAGAGCTTGCGAAAAAGTATGATGTTGAGTTAGAACCACATTTTGAATTTGGACATATTGTTAATGCGTTTTTTGAGAAGTTTGTCGAAGAGACTTTGATTGAACCGACATTTGTCTATGGTCATCCAACAAGTATTAGTCCGCTTGCTTCAAAGAGTAGTGATCCTAGATATACTGAAAGATTTGAACTTTTTATATGTGGTATGGAATTTGCAAATGCGTTTACAGAGTTAAATGATCCTATTGATCAGTATGAGAGATTTGAAAATCAACTTAAGGAAAGAGAACTTGGTAATGAGGAAGCTAATGAGATGGATATGGACTTTGTCGAAGCTTTAGAATATGGTATGCCGCCAGCTGGTGGTATGGGTATTGGTATCGATAGGATGGTTATGTTAATGACAGGGGCAGAAACTATTAGAGAAGTATTATTATTCCCACATATGAAGAATAAAAATGAGTTAAAAAAATAACAAGTTATTTGACGAAAATATTACTTGTTTTTTTTTTTTTTTTTTTTTTTTTTTTTATTTTTGGTAAATAAAATAGGGTGGCAAAAATAAAAGAAAAAACAA
>CALVVS010000027.1 GCA_944363925.1 uncultured Bacilli bacterium
CTCCTGTAAATTACAGGTTACAATCCTCTAATTAGAAACTATTTATAAACTGTCCAACTTTTGGGGTTCAGTTCAAAACTCATTTCATTCGCCCTTGATTTTTATATTTTATTAGACTACTATCAGACTTATTTCAGTTTTTTATTATAAAACGGAATTCCAAATAAAAATCTACGTAGCTGTTTTATTATGAAAAGGTGAGTTGTTTTATACTATTATAAATGATAAAATACTTAATAACTTGTTTGAGGCTTTTATTTGTGTAATTGTATTTTTTTCATGTTTTTATCCAAAATAATTAAAAAACATTGTTACTAAAAAAAAGATTTTTTATAAAAAATTGATATAATAGATATATAAAGGACGTGGTAAAATGTTTGAATTAGTATCTAAATTTGATCCTAGTGGCGACCAACCACAAGCGATAGATGGACTTGTTAAAGGAGTAGATGAAGGTAAAAAATTTCAAGTATTATTGGGTGCGACAGGTACTGGTAAGACTTTTACGATAGCTAATGTTATTCAAAGAACCCAAAAACCGACACTTGTTTTGGCTCATAACAAGACACTTGCTGGACAGTTATATGGAGAGTTAAAAGAATTATTTCCAAACAATCATGTTTGTTATTTTGTTAGTTATTATGATTAAAATAAAAAAACGTTGAAAAATAAGGCTTTTTAATGTTATTTAATTCATAAAAATGTATAAAATAGTACTAAAAAAACGAAATAATATAAGCTGGAAACATAGAATTTGTGACCTTTATGCGTTGCAAAATGGAATTACGAATTTTATTAATATGAAACTATAATTTTTTATAACAAGATTTAATAATTAATAAAATTTGAAATTTTAATATTTTATTTAGTCCTAATAATTCTTTACCTCATTCTATACAAATTTTTATAAAATTGTAATTTCAAATTTTGATGGAAATATATAAATTTCTTGTTTACTTTTTTTTAAATATATATTAAACTTAACAATATTAAAAGTACTAATAAATTTATGATATTTATTTCAGAAAACAATCAAAAGTAGCAAGATTTTAATAGAAAACACCAAAAAGCCCAACACCTTAAGATGTTGTTTTAAAAGGATAGTAAGAATCAATGATTAAGCAAAAGTATTTGGTAAGTCAATATTTTTAAACAATAAAATAGAGTTAATAATTTTTCTTCCATTGACTGTAAGATAATATTTAGAAGAATGATTTACTTTTTTTACAATTCCGTGATGTTTTAATTTATTTAGTAATCTTGTTGTTTTATTTCTAATACTGACAGAACAAAAATCTTCTTCTTTAAAAATCCTACATCTCAATGTTTTGTTTGTGATTCCATTCACCACATAATCTCCTGAAGAAAGGATTTCTAATAGTTTTGTTGTTTCAGAATTTAAAATATTAAATCCTGAAATATGTCGACCATTTACTTCCAACCCTTTAGAAATCTTCTCAATTTCTTTTACTGGAGTTATTTTGTCTACAGGCAGTGGCAAAGCATTGATATACCTGAAGTTCGTTGCTTTGCTTACTTCGGCATAACGATATAAATTAGCAACGCTTTTTCCCATAGGAACCCAATGTTTTTCAGAAGTAATGACTTGATGATCTATAATTTTTTCTGTTTCTTTCAAAATTTTGAATTCATAAGGATCATTGATGGTAGTTTCAATTCTTAAACAAGAATATTTGTCATACATCTTCACTTGATTTGATTTCATCTTATGTTTAATTCGAAAACCTTGATATCGTTTTCTAGCATCGGAGACTACTTCTCCCTGAAACTTAGGATCTAATTTTCTTCCAAAGAAACTCATGATGTCATCACATTTAAAAGTAAAGAATGCTTTTTCGACTAGAGACGGGAATATATTTGCTAAGTCTTCCCTGGTCTGAAACATGATATCGGTCGCATATTCACATTCAAATACTGTCCAAAAATAACCATGACCTAAATGTTTTTCAAATCTTGGAAGTAAGTTATTATATTTTGAAACCAAACCATCAAATTTTCTAGTTAAATCCATATTTTGAAGATAATCAGAAATTTCTTGAGCCCTTTCTATATTTTCTATATCAATAAGAGAATTGTTATATCTCTCATATTGAATCCCTTCTTTTTCTAATTGCCTACATATATATTCTCTTCCATTCAAATATATTTGAACATTAAATGGAAACCAAGTTTGTATTTTTAAATACATCCATCCAAAATCTTTATCTATCATATAGAGATAATAATATTTACATTTGGTAGAACGTCTAGTAACTTCTAATCGTTTTGTTTTTTTGTTTCCTTTCACAGTCATTGTATCGCATACTTCTATAGAAGAAATACAACAAACTAACCCTTCTTCAACCGGAGATTCTTGAAATATTTTTCTAGCTACTTCATCCTTACTGACTTTAGAAGACATAATAAATTCTGTTGGTCTATTTTGCTCAGCCACCAATTTATCAATATGGTCACATAAAGATTTTGTATGTTCTTCAGCAAATGAATTAAAATCGACTAAATTACAACCATTTTGAATCATGTAAAATAAAAATTGCCTACAGTTATTTAACTGTCTAGAATAACCGTTTATGATAATTCTATCAAAACCCGATAAAATCCCCTTGATTTTATCACTATATTTTTCTATAATATTCATTACAAATCACTCCTAAACAACGTCACTGCTCTGGAAGGAAATCTTTTTGAAAGACGTAGCTTCCGATAATCGCATTGAGACAATGAGCTCGTAGCAGTTATTATACTGTTTTAGCAAACGTTTGAAAAGTGATTTGTTTAAAAATCTCTCAAGAATTTCTTGAGAGATTTTTAAACACTTAGGTTGCGGACAACGTCTGCGGCATGCTATAATATTTGTAACAAAAACTTTAGATTTATATAAGTGAAGGAGAAAGTTATGAAAAATATATTAATTGTTGATGATGAAAAAGACATAGCTGATTTAATAGAGTTATATTTAACAAATGAAAATTATAAAGTTCACAAATTTTATTCACCAGAAAAAATAATGGAATATTTAACTAAAAATCAAATAGATTTAGCAATTCTAGATATTATGATGCCTAAAATTAACGGATATGATTTATGTATTAAAATTAGACAAAAATATGATTTTCCAATAATATTTTTAACAGCAAAAACACAAGAAATTGACAAAATAAAAGGTTTATCATTAGGTGCAGATGACTATGTTGAAAAGCCATTTAGAATTTTAGAACTAATGGCAAGAGTAAAATCACATCTAAGAAGATATAATATTTACTCACAAAATAAAAATATAAATAATGAAATAATAATTAGAGAAATCAAAATAAATAAAGATAAACATGAAATATATTTTGGGGGTAAAAAAATTAATCTAACTCCAACCGAATTTTTAATTATGTGGTATTTATGTAAAAATAAAGGACGTGTAGTAACGAACGATGAGCTTTTTAAAGTAGTATGGAAGGACAAATATTATGAAGCAGACAATAACACAATAACAGTACATATAAGACACATAAGAGAAAAATTAAACGACACTGGAAATAATCCAAAATATATAAAAACAATTTGGGGTGTTGGCTATGAAATCGAAAAATAATAATTCATTAACGAAAAAATTTTTTATTAAAACTATTTATACAATATTAATTTTTACAATAATATATATAATAATACTTATATTACTATATAATTTATTTTCCATAAAAACTTGGAAAACAACCGATTTTATATATATTATTATAGATTATCTACGAAATTTCATTTTCCCATTTTGGCTTATTGGAATCATCATAATAATAATCCATTTTTGGAACAAAACATTTAAATATATAAACGAAATAACTTATGAAACTTCTAAAATTTTAAATAATGATAATAAATTCATAAAATTACCTAGTGAATTATCTCAAATAGAAAACTCAGTAAATCACATAAAAAAAGAATCAATTAAAAATAAAGAATTAGCAATACAAGAGCAAAAGAAAAAAAATGAATTAATCACATATTTAGCTCATGATTTAAAAACACCACTTACTTCTATAATTGGCTATTTAGATTTAATTTTAGCAAACAACAATTTAGAAAAAAAGGATATAATAAAATACACAACTATTGCAATGGAAAAATCATTATCATTACAAAATTTAATAAATGAATTATTTGAAATCACAAAATTAGATACTTTAGAAATAAAAAAAGAATTTCAAAAAATAGATTTAATGTTACTATTAAATCAAATTATATGTGATTTTTATCCGTTAGCAACAAAATCAAAGAAAAAAATTACATTAAAATCAAAGCATAAACACTTATATGTTTTAGGTAACTCAAAAGAGTTGTTTAGAGCTTTTAATAATCTTTTAAAAAATGCAATCAATTATAGTTCAGAAAATTCCAACATTGAAATAACTACATCATTAACAAATAAACATATAAATATTAAAATTTCAAATTCATGCAACAAAAACCTATCAACAAAAGAATTAAATAAAATTTTTGATAAATTTTATCGTGGAGATACTTCTCGAAATACAGAAACTGGTGGTAGTGGCTTAGGTTTAGCAATAACAAAACAAATAATAAATCTTCACAATGGCACAATACGAGCTACATCTAATCAAAACTACATTACATTTATAATAAACTTTCCAATCTTAAGCAAATCTTAAGATTTTTTTAATGTTTTTTTAAAAAACGAACAAAAAAAATCAGCTATATTTATATTAGTTGATTTTAGGAGGAAATCTATGAGTAAAAAGAAATATATATTATTAACAATAATTGTCATATTCTTTGTATTATTATTAACAACTGTTATTATTTGGCTAACAATGCCGAAATTTACTAATATAGAAATAATAAACTTTATTGATAATTACAATAAATTATTACAAGAAAATATTGATAAAGATATAAACATTAAATATCCCAAAAAAACACAGAAAGAAGGTGTCACTTACTGGATACCTATTGATAATAAAATAGAATTAGGAATAATTACAGATAATAACAAAGACACATTAAATTTAAAAAAGGATAAAGTAATAGTATCATCTCTAAGATATTCAAATAATATTTCTAATTATAAAAAAATAAATAAATATTTATATTATTTAATAATGGTAAACAACAATAATTTAACAGATTCAAAAATAAACAATTTAATTAAACAAATACGAAATAATAGTGACAAAGAAATAACTACTGATCATTTAATTATTTCACATTCAAAAAGCGAATATCAAATTGATAGTATAGGAACATATACAAGATAACACATAAACACCTCCCTAAAAGTAGGGACTATTTTATTAACAATTTACATGATATATTTTAAATGAAAAAAGAAAATATATATTAAATTGTTATAAAATGTTGGCAGCATTTTATATAAAAAGGGAGGGATAAATATGAAAAATGCCAAAACAACAGCATTAGCACTACTTTTAACCGTGTCTATTGCCTTACCAGTAGCTGCAGGAGGTTCCAAAATGTTAGAAGGAGGAAAATTAAGATTTTCTTGGGATAGTGGCATACAATTAAACGGTAAATGGGCAACCTCAACACTTCAAGGTTATGATTATCGAAAAAAAGCCACAGCATGTGTAGGAGTATGTACAACATCTGGATGGAAAGAAAAAACAGATTATACAGCCCATGTAAAGGATATAGGTGGATTCACAGACACAGCTCAATCTTTATATGAATACGAATAAGAATAGTAGTTTTGGCATATGAATAACAATATTCATATGCCTTTTATATAGTTAGGATGATATTATATGAAAAAAATTTTAAACGTTAATAATCTTTTATATTTTATTTTGCTTTTAATAACTTTTGCCTTTTTATGTACATGGTATGATGAATTCAACCGTAATACACTATATAAATCAAACTATGGTTACAAATACTCAGATAATTTAAATATTTCAGCTAAAATTAATGTATCATCTAAAACAATAGAACAAATTCAAAATCTTACAAAAAAGCATAATATAATATTAGAAAAACAAATAGTTACAAATAAAAAGAAAAATATAACAATTCATTATTTAAGTTTAAATAATTATACAAAAATATGTAATTTATATAAAATAAATTGTTCAAACAAAAAAAATTTTATATCTACATATAAATGTAAAAATTGCATAGTAAAAGAAGATTTTTTGAATAATGATTATCATATTTTTAAATTATTTGATAATTATGTGTCCGAACAAACAAACTATACAGGAGAATATAAAATTTTCTATAACGATAAAAATGATAAAAATATATTTATACAAGACTTATCAAAATTACTGAATATTGAGACAGCAACTTTATTACCTAGTGGATATTCAATGCTTAAATCTAACTTTGATACTTTAAAAAATATTTATATTATTTCAATGTTAATTATCATAACATCAATATTTATATCATCTTTATTCCAAACATTAAAAAACAGCAATAAGATTGGGATTTATAGATTATTAGGAATATCCAATGCTAAAATAATAAAAAATAACTCCTTAACTGAAAATAAATCAGCACTTATCATTACAATGATAACATATATACTTTTAAATTTGTTAATACCAAACAATAATATTGTATTCTGCTTATTAAGTTTTGCAATTATTTTAATTATTATTATTCTAAAATTAATTATTACCATTATTAGCACATATATTATATGCAAAAAAATTAACTTAATTAATTTAATAAAAAAAGAAAAAATAACAGAGCAAATCATTCAATTCAATAATTTTTTTAAGATTTTATCATTTGCCATCATTTTAATTTCTGGTTTATTAATTGGAATACAATTAAAAGTATTTATAGAAAAGAAAAATGATATATCAAGTTTTATAAAATATTCTAATTATGCAGTCTTTTCACAATTTTATCAAGGAGAAGATTATGAGAGTTTAATAGGTGGAAATAATAATCTGGATAAAGCAGAATTAGAATTGTTTAAATATTTAGAAAAATTTGATGTAATATATGTAGATTTTAGAGGATATTTTCCAAAAACAAAAGAAGAAAAAAACCAATTTAAAATGCCAACAGCAAATGGAAATAAAAAATATCAATATGGAATTATTGATACAAAATATTTAAAAGATTTAAATTTAACAAATGCTAACACTGGCAAAAAAATAACCATTAATGATAATACAAAAAACAATATATTTCTAATACCAAATTCTTTATCAAATGAAATCAAAAAGTTTAAAGATTTCTATTATGAATATTACGAATATAATGAAAAAGACCAATTCATAATCTATAAAGATACAGACATTCCAACACTATCACCAGAAATCGCTAAAAAAAATCACTATTTGATAAAATCACCAATAATGAAAGTAATTACAACAAACAATGTTGGATTACAAGAAGTAAGTATATATGGAGTTGGATATGATACTCCACTAAAAATTAAAGTAAACAACAATAATGATAAACAAAAATTTTTTCAAACAATTAACGATAAACTAGTTGAATTACAGTTAGATGACAATTTAAAAATTGATACATTCTACAGCTATAGTGAACTATTTAATAATGAACTAAATGAAATCATTAAACAAATCATAATATTTTTAACTATTATGACACTGATTTCTATAATATATACTTATATAGTTATCCAAAGTATAATATTATACTTAAGAGACAAATATAAAGAAGTCGCAATAAAAAAATTAAATGGATTCAGTAATAGTAAAATATTTAAAAAATATATTTTACATGATTTATTAATAAATAATCTTTTAATGATAATCATTTTCACTATTTTTCATGAAAGTTATAACATAACAGAATTTTTAATCATATTTATATTCATTAATCTCTTTGAACAATTACTTAATCTAACGATAATAAAAATTAAATTAAATAAATTTATAGTAAAAGCCATTAAAGGAGGAGAGCTATGATTAAAATTAATAATTTAACAAAAAAATACGAAAATCATATAATCATAAATGATTTCGCTTGTAAAATTTTCAACAATGAGTTCGTATGTATTGTAGGACCAAGTGGATGTGGAAAAAGTACTTTATTAAATATAATAGGACAAATTGACTCAGATTATTTTGGAGAAATTATTATAAATAATAAACACATGAATAAATTATCAAATAAAGATAAAGAAAAGTTTATAAGATATAACATTAATTATTTATTTCAAAACTTCGCTTTAATAGACAATATGTCTGTAGAAGAAAATCTAATGATAGCATTAGAATATGTTAATAAAAATAAAAAGGAAAAACAAAATATAATAAAAAAAGCCTTAGAAGAAGTAGATCTTAAAAATTATGAAAAAAAGAAAATATTCACTTTAAGTGGCGGTGAACAACAACGAATTGCACTAGCAAGAACTATTATTAAACCAGGAAATATCATTTTGGCTGATGAACCCACTGGAAATTTAGATGAACAAAACAGTAAAATTGTAATAAACATTTTAAAACAATTACAAAAGAAAGGAAAAACAATCATTGTCGTTACTCACAGCAACGAAATATCAAAACAATCTGATAGAATTATACAATTAAAATAATGATTAGGCAGTATTTATCATTTAAAAGATTTATACTGCCCTTTTTAAATTAATATGATTTATAAAGAAGAAACACTTATTTGGGAAGCAGCCACATACGGATATTTTAAAATTAACTTAAAACAAATTATGAAAGATAGAAATATTTCAAGAACCAAATTAAGCAAAATTACACACATTAAATATGACATTATAAATAAATACTATAACGATAGATGTAAAAGAATAGATTTAGGTACAATTGCTAAAATTTGTTCTGTATTAAATTGTAAGATTCAAGATATTATTATATATATACCCAAAATAGAAAGAAGTGATGAAATATACAATACAAAAAAAATAATAACTTTTACAATTATAATAAGTGTTATTCTTTGTAAATTATTTGTTATCGACGTTGCAAAAGTAGAAGGAAACTCTATGAATCCACTTTTAAAAAATAACGAATTAGTCCTTTTTTCAAAAATCAAAAATAATTATTCAAGATTTGACATAATTATTTTAAAAGTAAACAATAAATATTATATTAAAAGAATTATTGGTTTAGAGGGTGAAACAATTTCATACCATAATAATGAATTATTTGTTAACGGAAAAAAAATAACAGAAAATTTTAACACAACAAAAGTTAATGATTTTAATTTAACCGATATTTGTCCCTATAAAATCATTCCAAAAGATAAACTATTAGTTCTAGGAGATAACAGACAAAATTCTTATGATAGCAGAAATTTTGGATTAATAGATTTAACTGATGTTTATGGCAAAGTGATTTTCAAATAGCATAATATGAGTAGTTGTCTTAATTTATTATAAATGATAAAATACATAATAGCTTGAAATTATTGGTATTATTTAATCCATTTAGTTTTATTTAATGCTATTATGTGATGTTTAGTAAGTTTGTGACTTTTATGTGTTGCAAGATTAAAATTTTTAAAAAAAAGATGAATATTTGTATTTTTGCAACGAATTTTAGACTATTTTGCAACGAATTTTTGGTTAATAGTAGTCATAGTGAGGTGAGAAAAATGTTCGATTTAGTATCTAAATTTGATCCTAGTGGTGATCAACCTGAGGCAATAGATGAACTTGTTAAAGGGGTAGAGGAAGGCAAGAAATTCCAAGTATTACTGGGCGCAACAGGTACTGGTAAGACTTTTACGATAGCTAATGTTATTCAAAAAACTCAAAAGCCAACACTCGTTTTAGCTCACAATAAGACTTTAGCTGGACAGCTTTATGGGGAACTCAAAGAGCTTTTCCCAAATAATCATGTTTGTTATTTTGTTAGTTACTATGATTATTATCAACCGGAGGCATATGTTGCAAAAACTGATACTTATATTGAAAAAGATGCTTCAATTAATGATGAGATAGATGAACTTAGGCATTATGCGACGGCTTCGCTTTTAGCTTATAAGGATGTTATTGTGGTGGCATCTGTTTCATGTATATATGGTATTGGAGAGATAGAAGATTACAAGAAAAAGGTTTTGTTTTTGAGTGTTGGTGAAACAGTTGATAGAGATAAGGTTATAGAAAAGTTAATAGAGATGCTTTATGAGAGAAATAATATTGATTTAAAAAGAGGTACTTTTAGGGTTCATGGTGATGTTTTGGAGGTTGTACCGATTGGTCAACATGCTCATGGGATTAGAGTAGAGTTTTTTGGTGATGAAATTGATAGGATTAGTGAGTTTGATTTGGTTACGGGAGCTTTAATAAACGACAAAAAAACTTATACACTATTTCCTGCAAGTCATTTTGTAACTAATGAAGAAAAGCTTAAAATTGCAATAGAAAATATAAAGAAAGAATTAGAAGTTCAATTAGAAAAGTTTCAAAGTGAAAATAAATTACTTGAATATCAAAGATTGAAAGAGAGAACTAATTATGATATTGAAATGCTTTCGGAAACAGGCTCGTGCAGGGGGGTTGAAAACTATTCTGCACCTTTGGCTCTTCGTAAGCCGGGTGAGATGCCGACAACTTTGATTGATTTTTTTGGAGATGATTTTTTGCTTGTGGTTGATGAGTCACATGTGACTTTACCACAGGTTAGGGCGATGTACAATGGCGACAGGATGAGAAAGCAAGCTTTAGTTGATTATGGTTTTAGACTTCCTAGTGCTTTAGATAATAGACCACTTAAGTTTGAAGAGTTTGAGGGTAAGATAAAGCAAGCGATATTTGTTTCGGCTACGCCTGGTGATTATGAGATGGAAAAGGTTCACAATAAGGTTACTGAACAAATTATTAGACCGACTGGTTTACTTGATCCTAAGATTGAAGTTAAACCGACAAAAAATCAAATCGATGATTTGGTTAGTCAGATTCACAGTCAGATTGCGAGAGGTGAGAGGACTTTGATTACGACTTTGACGATTAGGATGGCTGAAGAGTTATCGGTTTATCTTAAAAATTTAGATATTAAAGTGGCGTATTTACATAATGAAATTAAGACTTTAGAGAGAATGCAGATAATTCACGATTTACGAACTGGCAAATATGATGTGGTGGTTGGAATTAATTTGCTTCGTGAAGGTATTGATGTACCGGAAGTTAGTTTGATTGCGATTATGGATGCGGATAAGCAAGGCTTTTTACGTAGCGAACGCAGTTTAATTCAGACGATAGGAAGAGCGGCCCGTAATGCTAATGGAAGGGTTATTATGTATGCGGATGAGATTAGTTCGGCGATGGATGCGGCGATAAAAGAGACGAATAGACGCCGGCAAATTCAAGAAGCTTATAATAAGGAACATGGCATTGTACCTAAGACAATTATTAAAGAGATTAGAGAAGTTATTTCTAATAAGTTTGAGATTAAGGATAAGAAAGAGAAAAATATGAATAAGAAGGATAAGGAACGTTTGATGTTTGAATTAGAGCATGAGATGAAGGAAGCAGCTAAAAATCTTGATTTCGAGCGGGCTATGGAGCTTCGTGATGCTTTATTTGAAATGCAAAGTGAATAAAGATTAGGTTTTCTAGTCTTTATTTTCTTAGGGACTTCTTTTGTTTCTTTTTTTGGAATATGCTATAATATAGGTGGTGAAAGTTATGCGTAAAGATAAATATAGGTTAGTCAAATTTACCAACTGGATTATTAGAATTTTAGGCTATACAGTTATACTTATGCTGATGACTTTAGTTTTTAAAAATACTTTATATATTGATAATTCGTATTATGGTTTATGGTGTTTAATAGCTTCAATTTTGATTTATTTACTCAATAAAACAGTTAAACCTTTTTTGGTATGGCTTACTATTCCAATTACGGGAATTACTTTAGGTTTATTTTATCCTTTTATAAATTTAATTATTTTAAAGATTGTTAGTTTTATATTAGGTGATCATTTTAATTTATATGGAATTTGGTTTGCAGTTATTGTGGCAATTTGTATTTCGGCGCTTAATGTTATTTTGGATATGACATTATTTAAAAGGCTTACATTTAAGGAGGAATAGGTATGAGTCCAATAATTGATTTAGGTATTATAACTATTCATTGGTATTCGATTTTGATTTTTATTGCTATTTTGCTGGGGTCTAATTTGGCAATAAAGGAAGCTAAGAGGCATGGTTATAATGAAGATTTTATGGTTAATTTGCTTTTTTTAGGGGTTATTTTTGGAATTGTTGGGGCAAGAGTTTATTATGTAATTTTTAATTTCGATTATTATAAGGATAATTTGATCGAGATGTTTAAGGTTTGGAATGGTGGTTTAGCAATTCATGGTGGTATAATTGCGGGACTTATTTCGACTATGATTATTTGTTATAAGAAAAAGGTTAATTTAATTAAGATTTTAGATTATATGGTGGTTGGACTTATTATTGCGCAGGCGATAGGTAGATGGGGAAATTTCTTTAATGGAGAGGCTCATGGACCGCTTACAACATTTGCTTATTTAGAAGGTTTACATTTACCACAGTTTATTATTGATGGTATGTATATTAATGGAAATTATTATATTCCAACTTTTTTATACGAATCGATTTGGTGTTTTTTAGGGTTTATAATTATGCTTGTGCTTCGCCGAAGAAAGTTTATGAAGGTGGGATATTTGACTAGTTTTTATTTAGTGTGGTATGGTTTTGAGAGATTTTTAGTTGAAGGCCTTAGAACGGATAGTTTAATGTTTTTATCTTTGAAAGTGGCTCAGTTAGTATCGCTTTTGATGGTGCTTATAGGAATTTGCTTATTTATATATAGTTTGCATAAAAAAATAAAATATGAGGATGGTGATAGTAATGGCTAAGTGTGTGATTATTGGAGCTGGACCAGCGGGTATGAGTGCGGCTTTATATTTGAAAAGAGCAGGAATTGATGTTTTGCTTATTGAAAAGGATGTACCTGGTGGTGAGATGCTTAAAACGAATAAAATAGAGAATTATTTAGGTTTTATGGAGATAGATGGTGGCGAACTTGCTTTAAAGATGAGTGCGCAACTTAAGAATTTAGGTATTTCGATAGTTAAGGACAAGGTTTTAAAGGTTTCTAAGGAAGATAAGTTTAAAATTGAAACGGAAAAGGAACATTTGGTTGCTGATTATGTGATTGTGGCAACTGGAAGAGTGCCAAGAAAACTTGGTTTAGAAGATGAGGATAAGCTTTTAAATCGTGGTATTAGTTATTGTGCGGTTTGTGATGGTGCTTTTTATCGTAATTTAGATGTGGCGGTAATTGGTGGTGGTGACAGTGCTTTAACGGAGGCTTTATATTTAGCTGATTTATGTCATAAGGTATATGTGGTTGTACGCAAGGATTTAAGGGCGAGTGATGTTTTGAAATCACGAATTAAAGCTAAAGATAATATTATTATTTTGAAAAATGTTGAGGTGGTAGGCCTTGATTATAATGATAGTTTATCGCAAGTTAGACTTAGTGATGGCGAGAAGCTTTCTGTTTCTGGGATGTTTATAGCGATTGGTGGCGTTCCTATATTAGATTTTTTAGATTTTGATTTAGAGACAGTTAATGGCTATATTAAAACTAATGAGCGGATGGAGAGTAATGTTAAGGGGTTATATGCGGTAGGCGATGTTAGATATAAAGATTTTTATCAGATTATTACGGCGGCTAGTGATGGTGCTATCGCGGCGCTTAGTATTAGAGAGGATGTTTAGTTATGAAGTTAGCAGTTTTAGGTGGAGGAACTGGGATGAGCCAGTTACTTCGCGGACTTAAAAAATTACCATTTGATATTTCAGCAATTGTATCGGTTTGTGATGATGGAAGTAGTACGGGTAGACTTAGAGAAGAATTTCATACACCGGCGGTTGGTGATATTAGAAAGGTTTTAATAAGCTTATCGGAAAATGAAGAGGAAATAAAGAGATTATTTGATTATCGTTTTGATACTTTTAGTGACTTAAATGGTCATGCGCTTGGTAATTTATTACTGACAGGAGCGGCAGAAATTACGGGTAATGTTTCTGATGGGATAGAGCTTGTAAATTCGCTTTTGAAGTTAAAGGGTAAAGTTATTCCACTTACAGAGGACGATGTTGTTTTGATGGGTAAGATGGAAAGTGGTTCAGTTGTTATGGGTGAGCATTTAATTACGGAGTATGATGATAAGATTAAGTCAGTTTATTATAAAGAAAAACCAGAGGTTAACCCTGATGTTTTAAAAGCTATTCGTGAGGCTGATGCGATTATTTTAAGTATGGGTAGTTTATTTACAAGTATTATTCCTAATTTACTTTGCCGTGAGGTAAAGGATGAGATTGATAATAGTAAGGCTAAGATTATTTATGTTTGTAATATTATGACGCAGCCTGGTGAGACGGATAATTTTAAGGTTAGTGACCACGTTAGACTTTTAAATCAATATTTAGGTAGGCGAAAGATTGATGCAGTTATTGTAAACAATGGTGAGATTGATAGTGCTATTGTGGAAAATTACGAAACTACGGAACAAAAGGACTTGGTTGAAGTTGATCGTAGTAATTTACAAAGTTATAATCTTGATATTATTGAAAATGACTATATTTCGATTGAAAATAGTATGATAAGACATAATACTTTAAGAGTGGCTATAGATATACTTTCATATTTACTTGATTAGGGGTGATTTTATGTCATTTACAGCAATTGTTAAAGATGAGGTTAGTAAGTTAGATATTTCGTCAGCAGATAAGATTTCAGAGCTTTCAGCGATTGTTCAAAATGGCGATTATAAGGATGGAATAAGAGTTATTACAGAAAATAATGCGGTGGCGCGACTTATTTATTCTTTATTTAAAGATTTGTTTAATGTATATCCTAAGGTTAGTGTGAAAAGAGGATATAATTATAGTAAAAATATGCTTTATACTTTAGAGGTTAAGAATAAAGTTAAAGATATTTTGAAGGGGCTTGGTATTAATGGTAAGGTTCCTGAAAATTTTATTTATGCGGATGAAGATTTATTACAGGCATATTTAAAAGGTTTATTTTTAATGAAGGCTAGTGTAAATGATCCTAAAACTTCTAGATATCATTTGGAATTTAATTTAGATAATTTAGAATATGCGAATTTTATAAGTGATTGTTTAAATCATTTTAACTTAAATAGTAAGGTATTGCATAGGGAATACAGGTATGTGGTTTATATTAAAGAAGCTGAGAAGATAGGTGATTTTCTCAGGATAATTGGAGCTGTAAAGGCGGTTCTTTATTATGAAGATATTCGTATTTATAGGGATCATAAAAATATGACAAATAGACTTAATAATTGTGAGCAAGCTAATGTGGATAAGATTATTGAAACCGCAAATGACCAAGTTAAGGATATTGAGTATTTGAAAAAAGTTGATGTTTATGATTTGCTTAGTGATAAGGAAAAGGAAGTTTCAGAATATAGGGTTAAATATCCAGAGGCTTCGTTGGTTGAACTTAGTGAAATAATAAGCATGGAAACAGGTAACAAAATTACCAAATCAGGAGTATATCATCGACTTAACAAAATTAGACAGTTAGCGCTTAAAATGAAAGAAAAATCAGAAAATTAAAAGTTTTTTGATTTTTTTTCATGGATAAAAAAGGAAATATAATTTTTACGCCGTATGTTTATATATGAAGGGGCTTAGAAGGGAGTAATATGAAAATAACAAAAAAATATCTTCAAGAGTTAGATAAAAAACAGAGTTAATTCCATTAAGTTATGATAGAGCTTTTAAAAGTGTGTTTAAAATAAATTTGGATATTTTAAGAGACTTCTTAAAAGCGGTGGTTCCTTTAGATATAAGCGATGATGATAAGATAAATCTTCTTGATAGTGAAATCCCAGTTAAAAACAAAAAAGAATATCAGAAAACTGTTGATATATTAGTTGTTATAAATAATAGGATATATATCGATATTGAGATGAACAGAAGCCAGTTTAAATATGTGGCTGAACGTAATTTTTCTTATGGAGATTTAATATATACAAGAGTTGTTGAAAAAGGAGAAGATATAAAAGGTTTAAAATGTAAATATGTATATCAGCTTAATTTAAACGCAAACTCACTTGAAGAGATATTAGAAGATGATGTGGTTTCATATGGTTTAATAACTCATAAAATATATAGGTCTAATATACACACCTTACTTAAAGGCCTTGAACTTTATAAGGACTTATATTATAATAAAATAAATCAAAGTGAAGAGGCAATATGGTATGCGATACTTATAGCGAGGAGCTTTAGTGAATTATATGAACTAGCTAAAAAGGTTCTTGATAAAAATAAGGTTCAAAGATTAATGGAGGCGGTTATAAATATGAGTAAGGATGAAATGATACTACACGCATGGGAAAAAGATAAGTGGGATGAATATATTAAAAATAATGAGCTTGAAGATGCAAAACAAGAAGGAAAAAATATTGGAATTAAAGAAAAAGAAATTGAAATAGCTAAAAAAATGCTTGAAAAGAAAATGGATATTCAAGATATTTGTGAAATAACTGGTCTAACTTTACAAGATATTCAATTATTAGAAAATACTGAAAATTAAAAATTTTAGTATTTTTTTTGTTAAAAATTTTAAAGAGATACATTAATAAGCATCAGGTTTAAATGTCCTTTCGTGTTAAGTCATTGGTTTGAAATTTATCTTTAGTTTTTTTATTTATAAAGTAAATTTCATAGCCACATTTGTTAGCAATCTGTTCAATTGTATCAAAAGAAATTATCCTTTGCTCGTTTTCATAACGAGATAGGTTTTGCTGGGAAATACCTATTTCTTTAGCCAAGACATCTTGCTTTAGTTTTTTATTTTTTCTCATATATTTTAATGCTTTTCCTATCATAGAAATCAACCTTGATTATAAAAAATATACCATTTCGGCGTAATTAAATATTTGAATACTCCAAAATGGTATATTAAAGAAAATGATAGAAGAAGTTTGCTTTATAAAGGATAGGAAGAGTGAAAATGAGAGGAAAATTAAAGAAGATTTTTAATAATAAAATATTTATGTTTATATTTGGTGGGCTGTTATTTAGTGCAGTAAGTGTGTATGCGGTTACTTATTTTCCTTCTAATCAAGTAACCTATGATAATAGTTCTAGTAAATTAAGTTCAACTAATGTACAAGGAGCAATAGACGAACTTTATAATACATGTAAGGCTGCTACTTCTACATCTTCTGGTAATTATTTGTATTATGTAACAACAAAATATGGCTGGTCAGAGAGTTCTAGTGGTGCTTCTGGAACACCAATGCAAAGCACACTTATCAAATGTGATTTAAATGGTCAAAATTGTACAGACATAGTATCAATTGGAGGTGGAACTGGCTTTTATAATATTAATAGTATATATGCAACTAAGGAATATATATATTATGTAACAACACAATATGGCTGGTCAGAGAGTTCTCGTGGTGCTTCTGGAACACCAATGC
>CALVVS010000028.1 GCA_944363925.1 uncultured Bacilli bacterium
AAAGAAAAAACAAAGAAATTTATGAAGAAATATTTGATAGGTTTCATATTAGGAATAATATCAGCATGTACAATAAGTGTAATAGCCGCAACCTACTTTCCAAGTAATGATGTAACATATGATAATAGTGAAAGTGGACTTAAAAGTACCAATGTGCAGGGAGCCATAGACGAACTATATGGGGTATGTTTTCCACCTAAAGCAGGCGATCAAATAATAGAAGATGCCGGTCTTGAAAAAGATTTATATGAGGATAGATATTTTTATAAAGGAGCCAATCCAAATAATTATATTATGTTTAGTAATGATTTGTGGCGCATAATATCAGTTGAAGGTGATGGAACGATAAAAATAATTCGTAATAATGATATAGGAAATATGTCGTGGGATAAAACAGGTGGACAATATGGTTCAAATGTTTGGACTAGGCCTGCAGATTTAAATACATATTTGAATAATAATTATTTAAATACTTTATCTGAAAAAGAAAAAATTGATAATCACAATTGGAATATAGGTATGATAGATACAAATAGTAGTGAGACATTGTCTACATTAATCGAACAAGAAAACAGGACCAAATGGCTTGGGGAATTGGCTGTTATTTCGATGAGTGAATATTTAAGAACAAATGATAATGTTTCACAGTGTAGTACTATTAAGTCGCTTATTAGTCATTATTCTGTATGTAATAATACCAATTGGCTTTTTAATAGTAAAAGTTCTTTTACAATGGATGCAATTAGTACTGGTAATTTAATATATACGATTTTAGATTCTGGTAGACCAAATTCTATGACATATCCAATTGCTACAGATGTTCCTATTAGACCTGTTTTATATCTTTCATCAGATGTTAAAATTATTGGTGGAACAGGTACTCAAAATGACCCATATATTTTGGGATAGAAAGTCTAACTTTCTTTTTTTGTGCTTTTTGGCGAATAAAAATTTTCAAAGTTTCCCAATATAAACATAGGATATAGTAGAAAGGAGCTATAAAATGTTTGGAAATTTTGAAGAGGAAGCAAGAAAAGTATTAGTAAATGCGAAAAAGGAAATGTATGATTTAAATCATCCATACGTTTCTTCAGAACATTTATTATTAGCAATTTTAAAGGGCGATAATGAAATTAGCGATAGACTAAAAAATTATGATTTAGATTATAATAGATTTCGAGAGGAAATTATTAAAATTATTGGTAAAGGAAGTAAACCAAGTGAGTGGTTTTTATATACTCCACTTTTAAAAAGAATATTAGAAAATGCGACTTATGATGCTAAAGAGAATAATAACGGTGTTGTGACGATTAATCATTTATTTGCGGCGTTACTTGATGAGGGAGAGGGCGTGGCAATTAGGATATTAATTGGTATGGATATAGATGTTGATGAGCTTTATAGTGAATTTACTGATAAAATTATTAATCAAAAAAGTCATAAAAAGTTACTTATAGAAGAGTTAGGGGTTGACCTTAATAAAAGGGCATTAAATGGTAATTTGGATCCGGTGACAGGGCGAGATTTTGAGATAAAAAGGGTTTTGGAGATACTTTCTAGAAGACGGAAAAATAATCCATTACTGATAGGCGAGGCTGGAGTTGGGAAGACCGCTATTGTCGAGGAGCTTGCTAATATGATTGTAAATGGTGAGGTACCACTGGCTTTAAGAAATAAGAGAATTATTAGTTTAGATATGGCTTCATCGGTGGCGGGAACAAAATATCGCGGTGAGTTTGAGGAGAGGATGAATAAAATTTTAAAGGAAATTGAGGATAATGATGATATTATTTTATTTATCGACGAAATTCATACACTAGTTGGGGCTGGTGGAGCAGAGGGAGCGATTGATGCATCTAATATTTTTAAGCCCGCACTTGCAAGGGGGAAAATACGTTGTATAGGTGCAACAACTACTGATGAGTATAAAAAATATATTGAAAAAGATAGTGCTTTAGAGAGGAGGTTTCAAACAGTGATGATTAATGCTCCTGAGGAAAAGACGGTTAAAAGTATACTTATGAATTTAAAGGAAATTTATGAGAGTTACCATAATGTTGTTATTTCCGAAGAGATAATTGATTTAATTATTAATTTATCTAATAAATATATTTATAATCGTAATGAACCTGATAGGTCTATTGATGTTTTAGACGAGGTTTCGGCTAAGGTTAGTTTAAAGGAAAGTAAAAATTTAAAGGAATACAGTTTATATAATAAAAAATTGAAGGAGGTTATTAAGAAGAAAAAAGATTGTATTTTGAAAAATGATTTTGAGCGAGCTAGTGAGTTTAAAAAGCAAGAATTTGATATTATGAATAAGATTAACAATTTAGAACTTTGTTTATATAAAAAACATAGTCAAATAGTTACAAAAATGGACGTGGCAGAGGTAATTAATATGAAGACGGGGGTTCCTATTTATGAAATTTTAAATGAAAAGGATAAACTTATTAAGCATACTGAGAAGATATTGAGTAAGGAAATTATAGGTCAGGATGAGGCTGTTAAAGAGGTTTCAAAGGTGGCTAAAAAAATTAAGCTAGGTTTTAATGATAAGTGTTATTCATTTTTATTTTGTGGTCCTTCTGGGGTTGGAAAGACGGCTTTATCAAAGATATTTTCTCAAAATCTAGTAGGGTCTAATAACATTATTAAATTAGATATGAGTGAGTTTAAGGAAGCACATAGTATTAGTAAGATTATTGGTTCACCACCGGGATATGTTGGTTATGATGATAATACTAATGTTTTAGAGGAAATTAGAAATAAACCATATTCTGTACTTATTTTGGATGAAATTGAAAAAGCGCATACGAATATTATTAATTTGTTTTTACAAGTTTTAGATGAAGGAAAAATTAAAAATAGTAAAGGTAAGGTTGTTAGATTTGATAATGTTGTAATTATTATGACATCTAATGTTGGATTTCATGAAGTTAATGTTGGTTTTAATAGTAAAGGTAATAAAATGACCAGACTTAATGAAAGTTTTTCTGTGCCGTTTATGAATAGGGTAGATAAGGTGATTTGTTTTAATTCTTTAAATGAAGAAGATATTTTGAAAATTATTAGAATGCAGCTTAGGGAGTTTAAAAATAAATATAAGGATAAGATTAAAGTTAGGATTTCTAAGGAAGTAGAAAAGGAAATTTTAAGTTTATCTAATTATGAGGAGTATGGAGCAAGGAAAATTAATAAGATTATTAAAGATAAAATTGAGACTATAGTTATCGACAAGATTATCGATGGAAAAGAAGAAGTTTATATTAAAAATTTGAAGCAAGAAGTTTAAATAGTTAAAAACCTGAGGTTTAATTCTCAGGTTTTTATTCAACAGTAACTGATTTAGCTAAGTTTCTTGGTTTATCGATGTCACAGCCTTTTAGTTTGGCAGTGTAATAGGCTATTAATTGATAAGGTATAATGGTAAGCAATGGTTTTAGAAACATGCTTACTTTTTTAATTTTAATTACTTTAATATTATCATCTTTAATATCTTCATCGGTAATTAAATAACATTTGGCACCTCTTGATATGACTTCTTTTAAGTTACTGATTGTTTTGGTATTTATATGTTTATTTGTAGCTGAAGAAAATACTGGAGTATCTTTAGTGATTAAAGATATGGTTCCATGTTTTAATTCACCAGCGGCGTATGCTTCACTATGAATATAGGATATTTCTTTTAGTTTTAAGGAACCTTCCATTGCTAGGGCATAGTCTAGGCCTCTTCCAATATAGAAAACATCATTTTTTTCATAAATTTCTTTGGCAATATTTTCATAGGTTTTGGTATCTTCTAATATAGGGTTTAGTATTGATGTTATACTTCTAAATTCTTCTAATATATTAAGAATTTTTTCTTCTTTGATTGATTTTGTTCTATAGGCATGGGCTAAAACTAAAACGGAAAGCAGAGCGACCTGCGCGGTATAAGCTTTAGTGGAAGCGACGGCAATTTCGGTCCCAGCTTCAGTATATAATACTTTATCTATAGCTCTAGCAATAGAACTTTCTTTAACGTTGACAATGCCTAAGCTATCACAGTTTTCTTCTTTTACTTTTTTAAGGGCGGCTAGAGTATCAGCTGTTTCGCCTGACTGTGATATGAATATGGATAATACTTTATTATTTAGAAAGTTATTTTGATAGCGGTATTCACTAGCTAGGAATACTTCACATTTGGTGTTTGTATATTGTTCAAATAAGTATTTGGCTATGAGGCCAGCATGCATAGCAGTACCGCAAGCTATGATATCAATTCTTTCATATTTGGTTAAATCTGGCATTTTTAATAAGTCTTTTATATTATTTATATAAGGGTTAATGGTTTTTCTAATGGTGGTGTTTTGTTCCATGATTTCTTTTAACATGTAATGTTCGTAAAGGCCTTTATCTGATGTTAAGTCGCTACCATGATATTCTTTTAATTCTTTTTTTAATAAGTTTCCTTCTTTGTTATAAATTTCTATGTTATTGTTTGTTACTTTACCATATTCATAATCTTCTAGGATGTAGTAGTTTTTGGTGTATTTTAATATAGCTGGAACATCACTAGCTATATAATTTACATCTTGACTTTGTCCGATGATTAGGGGACTATCTTTTTTGATAACATAGATAGTATTTGGATCGTTATCGATTAACATACATATTGCATAACTACCATCTACTTTTTTCATGAATTTTTGGATGGCTTTATCAATATTTTCGTATTTTTTATAGTAATAATCTAATAAGCCAGCGGCGATTTCAGTATCGGCCTGCGTCTTAAACTGATATCCTTTTTCTTCTAGTTTATGTTTTAGTTTATTAAAGTTTTCAATGATACCATTATGGACAATGGTGATATGCCCTACATTATGAGGATGGGCATTTGTTTCACTTACTTTTCCATGAGTAGCCCATCTGGTGTGAGCTATTCCAATATTTGAAAAGCTATTTTTTTCTATATTATTTTCAAGGTCTTGTACGCGACCTTTGACTTTATTAATAGTTAGATTACCATCTTTTAAATAGCTAATACCGGCAGAATCGTATCCACGATATTCAAGGGTTTTTAGACCATTTAAAAGAATTGGTATTATATTTGTTTTGGTGCTGACGCTACCAACAATACCACACATAAAATTCTCCTTTATTTTGTATAGTAATATATGTTTTGTTCATAATGTTAATTTTATGGTTTGTCATATATTTAACGATTCTTCACCGTGATAGCATCCGCCGAATTTTCGATAACTATCAACCTCGTCAACCTTATAGGCTCTGGCGCTAAGGAAGATAAATAACCTCCTTTTAGTATCTATCCTTTGTTATCATTTTATGTAATTATATAAAAAATGTCAAATTTTTGCGTTAAGAAGAAGGAAATACGTTTTTTACGTTGTATGTTTATTATAGAAGCTAAGGGCTTCTTAGAAAGGAGGAAGTTATGGAAAAGTATTTTGTTCAAATTAATTTTGACGATACTGGTAAGTTTGGAAATAAGTTTATTAATGAATTTAAGTCGGATGATGAAAGTAAAAAAATTATTTTTATTAATACAAAAGTACCGATTGAGAAGTTTGAGAATAATGAAGAGCTTTCGAGTATTGAAAAGTTAATTTTGATGATGCAAGTTGGCGACAAAGATATTATAAGGAAAATTGCTGGCGATGATGAGATGTTAAAGAAGGCAGCTGATACAATTTGCGATTGTCTTGACGATGATCTTTTATTACAGGAAATTACTAAAATGGTTAAATCTAGTTATAAAGAAAACGTTAGTGAAGGCTAACGTTTTCTTCGTTAATATCTATGAAAAAATCTTTATACCAGATTAAGAAAGCTAAAATGGTCCATATTTTACGGCAATTGTTTTTCTTTCCTTTATAGTGGTCATCTAACATTTTTAGTAATTTATTTTGGTCGAAGAATTCTTTGGTGAAATTTGCTTCAAATATTTCTTTTGTGAAATTATAATATTTATCTTCTCTAAACCATTTTATGATAGGAACTGGAAAGCCTTTTTTTCTTCTTTTATACCAAGCTTCGGGTATTCTTTTAGAGGCGGCTTTTCTTAAGGCGTATTTAGTGGTGCCGTGAGATAGTTTATATTCTGCTGGAATAGAACTAGCTAATTCAAAGACTTCTTTATCTAATATGGGAACTCTTAGTTCTAGGGAATTGGCCATACTCATTTTATCGGCTTTAAGTAAGATATCGTTTGGCAGCCAAAGGTGCATATCTAGGTATTGCATTTTGGTTAGGTCATCTTCGTTTTTGACTTTATCAAAGTAAGGTTTTGTTATGTCTTGATATTTTAGATTACTTTTATAATTATCATTTAATATATCATTGGCTTCTTTATTGTTAAAGACGAAGGCTTGTCCGACGAAATAATCTTCTATTTTACTACCGCCTTTAGTTAGAAAATTTTTGCCATGAAAGCTTGGAAGTGGAGATATGACTAGTTTAATAAATTTTCTTAAGAACTTTGGTAATTTTCGATATTTTTTGAGTTTTTCATCTTCGTCATAGCCGGTATAACCACCAAATAGTTCGTCAGCACCTTCACCTGACAAGACTACTTTGACATCTTTAGCAGCTAATTTTGACAGAAAGTATAGGGGAACGGCTGAGAGGTTGGCAGTTGGTTCATCAGCGTAATATTCGACTTTATCTAGATTATCAAAAAAGTCATCAGCACTTATTAATTCATTTTTATTTTGGATGTGCAGGATATCAGAGAGTTCTTTGGCTAGGGGAACTTCATTAAAGTTTTCGTAGTCGAAACCAACTGAGAAGGTTTTATCTGGTTTTAAGTAACTTACGACATATGAGGAGTCAATACCTCCTGATAAGTAAGAGCCAACTGGAACATCACTTATAGTATGATAGTCGATAGATTTAGTAATAGTATTATCTATTTCGTTTACTAAAGTATCAAAGTCTTTTTTTTGCGGTTCAAATTTGATTTCATAGTATTTATTTATTTCCATTTTTTCGGTGTTAAAGTCATAGGTGAAATAATGACCTGGTTTTAGTTTGTAGACGTTTTTAAAGAAGGTTTCATTTAGGACGGATGTTTGAAAGGTGAGATATGGTTTTAGGGCTTCCTTATTTATTTGTTTAAGAAAATCTGGATGTTTTAAAAGGCTTTTAATTTCAGAGGCATACATAAAGGTATTTTGCATTTTAGCATAGTAAAATGGTTTTTGGCCAAAATGGTCTCTGGCGCCAAATAAGGTTTTGTTTTTTTTATTCCAAATGACAAAGGCAAACATACCTCTTAGTTTATCTAGTATTTTTTCTTGATATTCTTCGTAGCCATGAAGGATTACTTCGGTATCGGTGTTTGTTTTGAATATATGGCCTTTTTGGATTAGGTCTTCTTTTATTTCTTTAAAGTTATATATTTCTCCGTTGAAGGTAATATACATGGTATCGTCTTCGTTTGAAATGGGCTGGCGTCCGCCTTTTAAGTCTATTATACTAAGTCTTCTAAAACCCATAGCTATTTCATCATCGGTGTAATATGATTCGTCATCGGGTCCTCTATGGGCTATCATGTCGTTCATTTTTTTGATATGAGTTTTTTCTTTTCTATTTATGTATCCACAAAATCCACACATATTGTTACTTCCTTTCTTTTCCAAAAAAATCTAATATTTTGTCTGCTTCAATTTCTAAGGGGTCGATGAAATTATTTGGCAGGTTAAATTTGGTTTTTAAAATCGATAGTTCAGTGCAGCCTAGTATATAACAGTCGCAGTTTAAGTTTTGGATGGTTTCTTCCCATAGTTTTATAGGAACTTCTTTGCCTTGTTTGATATAATTATAGATTATTTCCATGATGTTTTTTTGGTTTGGCAATGTATAGTTAATATTGTTTTTTTGCAAAGCGTTTTGATAGAGATTTGCTTTGATTGTGCCGGTGGTGGCTAAGATGGCAGCTTTATTATAATGTTTATTTTTTATATAAGTTGCGGTATTTTCAATCATATTACTGATGGGGATGCTTATGCTTTTTTGAAGCTCATCATGGAAGTATGCTGCGGTATTACAGGGAATACTTATTAATTTACAGCCTAATTTTTCTAGAAGCTGACAATTTTTTAAAAGATGGGGATAAGGGTTTTCGTTTGTTTTATCTAATATATAGTTTGTTCTATCAGGTGTTTTAGCATCACTTAGTATTATGATGTTTAAATGATCTTGGTCTTTATTTGCTTTGGTTTTTTGAGTAATTATTTGATAAAAGTAACTGCTGGCAAGGGGACCTAAGCCACCGATTATTCCAAGTTCATACATTTATTCATCCTCCTTTTTTGGCGGGTAGAGTTTAAATGTTTTAAAATCTTTATTATAGATGTGTTTTATCCATAGTTTTCTAATTAAGTTATTATCTTTTTTATTTATTAGGGTATAGGCATATTTTTTTTCTTTGATTAATTTTTTTGCTTCATTTAAGGTGTTTTGATTATAGACATATTTATCTAATATTTTTTTGGGTGTATGGAGCCACAAAAATTTATTATAGTTATATTCTGTTTCATTATCTTTATTTAAGATATAGTCTTCGACAATATATTTGGCCATGTTTAAACCGGCAGCGGTGGTGAAGTAACTACTTCGTCCTTGTCTAATATTTATTTCAAATAGTTTATATGTTTGGTCCCGGTAGTCATATTTTAAATCGAAGTTAGAAAAACCGATATAGTGAATATCTTCTAGAAAATGTTTGATTTTTTCATAGATTTCTTTGTTTCCCTCTGATATTATAGCACGGTAGTTACCAATACCATATGGTGAGTGCTCTTCTAAAATACATCTACCTAAGCACATCATTTTGACTTTACCGTTTTGATTAGAGTAACAGTTTAGAACGTACATGGTATCATCTTGACCAGGAATAAAGTCTTGAACGATGATATGACCATTATATCCTGCATCAAATATTTGATTTACGGTTTTTATGAGCTGCGCTTGATTTTGAATTTTATAGCTTTTTTCTTTTCCTTTAAATGATATGTTAGAGTAGAGGGTACTATTTGATGGTTTTAGGGCGATGGGAAAAGGAAAGGGAAGAGTGATATTATTTTTATTTTCTTTAGTGATGATATATGTTTTAGGATAATCTAGGTTATATTTTTGACATAGATTATAGAAGCTTTCTTTTTCTTCTAGTTTATCTTTAAGGTTTTTATCCATAAATGGAAGGATATAGTATGTTTTTAGTTTATCTAGGTTATTGACAATGGGGTCTGTGTACCATTCGGCACATGATAGTAATATTAAATAATCATATTTTTGTTTATATTCTTTTCCAAGTTCTAATAGGGTGTTTATTAAGATATTTTCGTCTTTAAGGTTATTTACGATTTTAACGTCAATTATTTTACTGTTTCTAGTTTCTCTTAGAGGAAAAGAGCCAATGGCAAGAGATTTAACATTATATTTATCGTTAAAGGATCTAGCTAGGCCATAGGCGTTGGCGTCGGTACCTAATATGACTGGGAGAAAATTTGTTTTCATAATATCACACTTTCTATAATAATGTGGAAAACTTTCCACTTTTCCACATTATATAACAATTTACAAAATTAGGCAATGTAATGGCAAGAAGTATTATAAAATAAGGATGTTTTGACCATGTAAAATATATAAGTGTATAATAAATGTCAAAAAAAAGTGGAAAAAATGTATACTTTTATGCGCCTGTGTGATATAATACAAAGCAGGTGATTAAGTTATGCTTGAAGAAGTTAAAGTCATACTAGATGGTAATGAAAATTTAACTAACGAAGTTAAAGATAACCTTATGGAACTTATTACAATCTTTCATGAAATATTTAAAGATGTTGATTTGACGACTTTGAAAGAGAGACTTAAAACTTTAAAGATAAAAAGGGAGAGTATGTATTTGGTTAAGATGCCGTGTAAGTATATTCCATATAATAATGAGATTGCAATTAATTATGGGCTTATTACAGAAGCGGATGCGCGACACTGGCTTATGCATAGTTTACTTGGTGTTATTACGGCTAAGGACAATTATTATGGATTTAATGATGCGGGAGATTCTTTACTCGCACTTAATGAAGGCTATACAGAGATACTTACTAATAATTTAGTGGGGGATACTGATAATAATTTTTTTACAGATGAGATTATTATGACAAATTTAATTAGTAAAGTTATCGGTGAAGATGTTTTATACAATGCTTATTTTAATAACGACGCAAAAATGGTTTTGCAGGCAATGGCAGAAGCGGAGGTAAAATAAATGGTATTAGCTGATTTAATTAATGATATGAATAGTAATTATGAAAATAGAAAACACGGTGGAAATTCGCAAGTATTTAGTATGCAGGGAAAGATATTGGCGGCTTTTCCTGAAATTGGGGTAGAGAATTTATTTGTTTCGGAGGCTTATTTGCCACTTGGACAGAGGATTGAACCTGGAACTTTGGAAAGTTTAAAGGTGGCCGTGAGTGAATTTCAGTCACAAAATGTTTTAGAGGGTAATTTGAAAAAACTTAGCTAACTTTAGTTAGTTTTTTGTTTGAAATGGTGTTTTTTGTGTTATAATTGTTAGTGTAATTTGAAAAGCGATGATTAAGACGTAGTAGTAAGAGCAATTATTTATAGAGAGCTAATGGTTGGTGGAAATTAGTAATAATCTTTTATGAATTCACCTTAGGAGCTATGTGTGCAAAGACATGTCGGTAACGCGTTATAGTTATTGAGGTAAGCTTAGCTTATGAATTAAGGTGGTATCACGTTTAAATCACGTCCTTATTGGATGTGATTTTTTTATTTAGGAGGATGGTTATGAATTTAGATAATATTTTAAATAATTTGAAAAGTGATTTGGAAAAAGTGGAAAATGAGCATACTTTAAGTACTGTTAAAGCTTTATATTTAGGTAAAAAGGGTGAGATAACTTCTTTATATTCTAAAATGAAGGAGTTTGATAACGAAGAAAAGAAGGTATTTGGCGCTAAGATAAATAGTTTGAAAGCTGAAGCTACTGATTTAATCGAAGGCAAAAAAAAGGAAATAGAGACTAGGATTTTAAATGAAAAGCTTAAAAATGAGAGTATTGATATAAGTTTACCAGCTACTAGTTTTGAGGCTGGGGCCCCTAGTATTTTAGAGAAGCTTATCGAAGATATTGAGGGTTTACTTATGTCAATGGGCTATGATGTGGTTGATGGTCCAGAAGTAGAAAAGGATAAGTATAATTTTGAGATGCTTAATTTACCTAAAGGACATCCAGCGCGGGATGCACAGGATACTTTTTATGTTGAAGGTGATGAGCTTTTACTTCGCAGTCAAACTTCACCGGTTCAAATTAGAGCTATGCTTGAGGGAAAAGGTGAGAAGCCTATTAGGATGATTTGTCCTGGTAAGACTTATAGAAGAGATGATGATGATGCGACGCACTCACATCAATTTATGCAGATTGAGGGTTTACTTGTCGATGAGAATATTAGTTTATCTGATTTAAAGGGAACTTTTGATGTGATTGCTAAGCATTTATTTGGCGAGGATTGTCAAACGAGGTTTAGACCTAGTTATTATCCATTTACGGAGCCTTCAGTAGAGATGGATATTAGCTGTCATCACTGCAAAGGTAAGGGCTGCAGTATATGTAAGAATACGGGCTTTATTACGGTATCTGGTGGTGGGATGGTTCATCCGAAGGTACTTGAGAATTGTGGTTATGATCCTAAGAAGTGGAGTGGTTTTGCTTTTGGCTTTGGGGCAGAAAGACTGGCTATGATTAAGTATGGTATTGATGATTTAAGGGTATTTTATACTAATGATTTAAGAGAGTCTAGGGAGTTTGACCGAAAGGAGGCTAACTAAATGATAGATTTAGAGTGGGTTAAAGATTATATTGATATAGATGATCAAGATTTAAAGGAGCTGGCGGTTAAGATTACGAAAGCTGGCATTAATATTGAAAAGGTTATTACTAATCATATTGATAATTTGGTGATTGGTGAGGTTACTAGGTGCGAGGAGCATCCTGATTCAGATCATTTGCACGTATGCCAAGTTGATGTTGGTGGTAGGAGCGTGCAGATTGTTTGTGGGGCGCCTAATGTTAGAGAAGGACTTAAGGTTATTGTGGCTTTACCGGGCGCTATTTTACCAGGTGATTTTGAAATTAAGAAAAGTAAGATTAGAGGGGTAGAGTCTAATGGTATGCTCTGCGCACTTTATGAGCTTGGTTTAGAGGAAAAGACAGAAGAGACATATAGTAAAGGGATTTATGAAGTTTCTAGCGATGCTATAAATGGCGCTGATGCGATGAAGTGTTTAAATTTGGATGATACTTTATATGAGCTTGATGTTCATAAGCACCGTAATAATGATTGTTATTATCATATTGGTTTTGCTTATGAGATAGGGGCTATTTTAAATAGAAAGGTTAGTTTGCCTGATGATTTGACGCATCCTATTTGTAATGAGATAAAAAATCATTTTAGTTTACAAGTTAAAACTGATAAATGTCCATATTATTTAGCTAAGATGGTTACGGGAGTTAAGATTGGTGAGTCACCTGAGTTTATTAAAAGAAGGCTTACGGCTTATGGTATGCGTTCAATTAATAATGTGGTGGATATTTCAAATTATGTGATGCTGGAATATGGTCAGCCACTGCATTTTTTTGACAAGGATACTTTAGGAGATAAGATTGTAGTTAGAAATGCGAAAGATGGAGAGGAAATTAAGACTTTAGATGGTAAGATGCGCGTTTTAAGTAGTGATGATATTGTTATTACTGATGGTAAAAAGCCGGTTTGTATTGCTGGTGTTATGGGCGGTGAAAATACTGAAGTTACAGAAAGTACGCAAAATATTTTGATTGAAAGTGCGATATTTGATGGGGTTAGTATTCGAAATACATCAAGCAGGCTTGATTTAAGAAGTGAGGCGTCTATTCGTTATGGTAAAGGTTTAAGTTACGAATATACTTTAAAGGCGATTGAGAGAGCTTGCCATTTACTTGAAAAGTATGCGGGGGCTAAAGTACTTTCAGGAACGGTTAAACATGATAAGGTTAATAAGACGCCAAAGACGGTGGTGTTTAAATCATCTGAAATTAATAGGTTACTTGGAATAACTATTTCTGATGATGATGTGAAGGTGGAACTTAATCGTTTAGGATTTCCATTTGAATATAAAGATGGAGAGTTTAAGGCGATTGTGCCACCTAGAAGACTTGATATTGACCCTTATGTTAACGATATTGCGGAGGAAGTTGGAAGACTTTATGGTTATCACAATTTAAGTTCGACTTTACCTAATGTTAGAATAAAAAAAGGTGAGTATGCACCTGATATTAAATACCGCAAGATTATATCTCGCCGTTTACGTGGTTTAGGTTTAAATGAGGTTAAGAGTTATACTTTGGTTTCACCGCAGATGGCTTCTAGTTTTAAATACGAAGATAAGAGCCAGGTTGTTTTACCAAAACCGATGAGTGTGGATAAGTCTATAATTAGAACTAGTTTGATAGCTTCTTTATTAAAGATTTATGAGTATAATCATGATCACAAGGTCAATGATGTATGTATTTATGAGATCTCAAAAACTTACGATGCTAGTTATAAGGAAGAAAGCAAAGTATGTATGCTGATGAGTGGAAATTATTTAGTAAATGGTTGGCATGGTGTTTGTGTGAAAGTTGATTTTTATTTGATGAAGGGGATTGTCCAAAATATTTTAGATTATTTAGGTTTTAGAAATAGATATACTTTTGTAAAAGAAGAAATATCTGATTTACATCCTGGAGTATGTGCATCAATTATGCTTGATAGAAAAAGAATAGGGGTAATTGGTAAGGTTCATCCAACTATTACTAAAAATGATGTTTATGTAGCTGAACTTTCATTAGAAGCTTTGATGAGTAAGGTTAAGCCAATTAAGTTTAAGGAGGCTTGTAAATATCCTGAGATTGTTAAAGATATGGCTTTTGTGGTTAAGGAAGATGTGACATCAGATATGGTTTTGGATGTTATAAGAAAATCTGGTGGCCGTTTACTTAAAGATGTTAAGTTGTTTGATGTTTATCAAGGTGATAATGTAGCTTTGGATGAGAAGTCTTTAGCTTATTCACTTACGTTTGCATCAGCTGATAGGACTTTAAGTGAAGAAGAGGTTATGGAAGTTTTTAATAATATTATTTTGAAAGTTGAGGATAAATTATCAGCAAAACTTCGTGATAGATAGGTATTTGTTAAAAAATAGTAAAAAAAAAATCGACAATTGTTGACAAGAGGCGACAAATATAATAAAATGATATTGCTTAGCACACGTTATAGAAAATTTTACTTTGCCTGTTTTTATAGTGTGTGCTGTTGCATTAAGAACCATTTTTATAATGGTGCACAAGTACTTCGGTTTGGTTGAAGCCGGTGAAATTTTTATTTAAAAAATTTCTAGTAATTCTCTTACATTTCAACCTAGAACTCTTATAATTTGAGAGTTCTTTTATTATAATAAAAAAAGAGCTTAGTTTGATGTTAGTCCTGTTTGAGAAATATCATAAAGCTCTTTTAATTATAATTTTGGAGGGCCTAGTCGGATTTGAACCAACGATCAGGGAGTTGCAGTCCCACGCCTTACCACTTGGCTATAGACCCATTTGTAGATAATCTTTAATTGCAAATATAATTTTACACTAATGTACTGTTTTTGTCAATGAAGTGTTTGTTATTATTTATGTTATAGTAATTATATTTATGATTATTATTTTGTAAACTGGTGTAACTATAGGTTTTAATTTTGGAAAGTTGGTCAAAATATTTATTGTAGGTCTTGTTAAATGTCGAAATATAAGTTATACTTATATAGTATGCGAGGAGGATTTATATGAAGAAACTTACTAAGCATAAATTAGCGTTTTTTATAACAATAATAAGTATTTTAGTATTATTTGGTGGAGTAGGATATTTTGTTTTTTCTATTTCAAAACTTAATAATGTGGAAAATAATTTAAGACTTTTTGGTTCGATTGGACTTGGTGTGATTAGTTTAATTTTATTTTTACTTAGTCTTAGATTTTTAAATAAATATAAAAAAGTAAAACTTACGATTGTAATTATTTTGATGCTTTTAATAGGTGGATGTTCAGTTTTTGCAGCTTATAATGTTGATAAGGTTTATAGTACTTTAGCAAAGGTTAGTGATACATCTGGTTATACTACTTATTCTTCTAGTTTAGTTACACTTAAGGATAATGAGGCCGAAAGTATTAAAGATGTTCCTAGTGATTCTAAATTAGGTATTTTAAATGATAAAACTAGTTATGAAGGTTATAAGATTCCACTTGAAGTAATTAAGAAACAAAAGCTTTCTAATGATACGGAAGAGTATGATAGTTATATTGCGATGATTGATGCTTTATTGGATGGGAAGATTGATTATATCTTTTTACCAACTAATTATTCTGTAATGTTTGGCAATATGGAAGGCTATACTGATATTAAAGATAAGACAAAGGTATTATTGACGGAGCAAAAAAAGGTTAAAGAAGAAAATGAAGAAGACGATACAAAGAATAGTAAACCTATTACAGAGCCATTTACGATTTTGCTAATGGGAGTAGATTCTGATTCAGAAGGTATTCAAAATGGTTCTTTTAATGGGGATTCACTTATGCTTATTACTTTTAATCCAAAGACTCTTAGTACGACTATTTTAAGTATTCCTCGTGATTCATATGTACCAATTGCTTGTTTTCCGGGCCAAAGGAAAAATAAAATTACACATGCGGCTTGGAAAGGCGAAACTTGTATGATGAATACGATTGAGAATTTCTTGGATGTTAATATTGATTATTATGTTAAAATTAACTTTGCGGGTGTTGTAGAACTTGTCGATGCTTTAGGTGGCGTAGAGATTGATGTTCCATATAATTTATGTGAACAAAATAGTAAACGTCAATGGGGAGCAAATACCGTATATATCGAGAAGGGACTACAAATATTAAATGGTGAGCAGGCTTTAGCGTATGCACGTAACCGTCACCCAAATCCTAGTATGTGTTCTTCTAAGTGGACGAATTATACTAGTAATGATTTTATAAGAGGTGAACACCAACAAGAAGTAGTGACAGCTATGCTTAATAAATTTAAAGATATTGATAGTTTAGATACTGTTTATAAGTTATTAGATACTATAAGTAATAATATGGTTACTAATATGAGTACTGATCAAATATTATCTTTATATAATGTGTTTAAGGATGTTGCTTCTAAGAGTGTTGGTATGGATAATATGGCTGATGTTTTAGGTATTCAAAGGTTAAAATTAAATGGTTATGATGCTCGTATTTATGATTATGGTGGAACTAATTTATCACTTTATAATTATGTGTTGTATGACGATAGTGTTGAAGCAGTTTCAAATGCGATGAAGGTTAACTTAGGTGAAAAGAAAACTAAGGTTGTTAAATCATTTAGTTTTGATGTAAATACACCATATGAGAAAGAGGTAATTGGAGCAGATATAACTGGTTCGAGGTCGTTAGTACAGCTTCCAAGTTTTGTGGGTAAAACGGTTGATTATGTTAGATCTTATTGTTCTCAGCACGGTATTAGTGTGAACGTTAAGGGTGGAAATGGTTATATTCTTAGCCAAAGTGTTCCGTCGGGAGCTAATGTGGAAGATGTTAGTTCTATTACAGTGACAGCAGGCGGTAGTACGACAACTACACCTTCTACAAATAGTTCATCTTCTAGTAGTCAAGATGATAAAGATACAACAGATGATGGTGGTAAGGGTAATCAAGAGGAACCAGATCCTACAGATCCAGATGTTGGTGGTCCTAGTGGTCCAGAAAAACCTGAAGATCCGCCAGTAATTGATCAAGAAGATCCTAAAGAAGATAATGAATAAGCTCAAATTTTGGGCTTTTTTTTAAAAAATTAAAAAACTATCAAAATGGCAAATTGAAAGATAAAAAAGAACCAATTTAGGTAAATTGACCTAGACTAAAATACTTAAATTAGATAAAAAATAGTAACAAAAACGCCATTTTGGTCATTTGAATAAGTAAAAATAATCATTTATATTAGCTC
>CALVVS010000029.1 GCA_944363925.1 uncultured Bacilli bacterium
TACTTAAGTATTAATCTCACTCGCATAGCGAGTGGTTTTTTGTATCACCTATTTGGTGATACACCCTAAAGGTGAATGAAAAAAGTAACCCTAAAGTTACTTTTCCACAACGCGAATTTTAACTTTTTTAGTCTTCGATAAATATTGTACTCTAGAATCAGTTCCCTCTACATTAACTTCAACCTCATACTCGCCAGGTTTATAATCTTTCAAATCAATATAAGCCGTAATATCCTCAGCCGTCAAACTATTAAGTACTGATGAAACACCTTTAACATTTACGGTAACTTGAATATCATTTTGTGATAAACCTTGTACACTATATCTATCATCCAGATTACGAACATCTATATTAACATTTGAAATATCCTTGTCAGTTGCTACTCCAAGCGTAATTTGAACAGTTACATTATTAACACTCATCGATTTAACGCCCTTAGGCTCCTCTAATTCTAACTTATACTCACGGTTTTCCTTTAAACCATCGACATCAACTTCCACCGGAACATACTCTAAATCATCAAGTACACTTTGCTGGCCATAAACCGTCACATTACTCTCACTAAGTGTAATCGAACTTATAGCTTGTCCAAACGTCACATCGCCCTTAGGTACCACTCTAATCGGTACTGTTTTACTTGGCGATGACAAAGAAGCCGTAACCTTAATCTTCGAAGGAACTATTTCCACATCTAAACTATTACCATTTGAATCATAAGCCTTCAAAGGTACATCCTTTAAAGTAACCGTTCCTACATCTTGGTTATTCAAAGCTGAAACATCAACAAGTGCCTTAACTGTTGCCACTTTCTTCAAACTGTTAATCGCACTCTCATCATCCGTACCCTTTATAACAACCTTATCAACCTCTGGAGTTACATTATCCACAACTAGTTTCTCATCTAAACTATCCTGATTAAGTAAATCCAGCGTTAAAGTCTTTGACTCGGAAACCTTAGGATAAACATTAACCGTCGCCACTGATGGGTTAACACTATATTCAACGGAATCATTAGGTCTCATATACTCAATATTAACCTTATGAGTTCCCGGTTTCAAACCCGTTAAATCAACCGTCACCTTAGAAGCTGTAGACTGCTTCGCAATAAATAAATCGCTTCGGCTTCCCATTAATGTAATATCAACTTTCTCAGGTAAACCTTCAACCACATAAGCTTCCTCATTGTAAACAGCCTCGACCTTTTGGTCCTTTAATACTTCCGCACTAGTATCATTAAATAACATTTTTTTCTGATCAAATAAGAAAAATACTAAAAGCGCTAAAAACAAAGAAACAAAAAGTAAAGTATTACTTCTAGAAAGCCAAGTTTCCAAAGACCTATTAGAACCACCTAACTTAGTCACCTTCATAACTAACTTAGTTACCGGCACAATAATCTTCTTATCGATAAACCGTGCCATCCTCTTAAAAATTCCCGGTTTTTTATTCATTAATACCACCTTCTTTCGCTCCATCTAAAATCTTGTGTGAAGGTGCTAAAGCCTCTAACAAACGAATTCTCACCTCATCTAAAGAAAGATTATAAATAAGTTCCCCGTTCATTGCAATCGAAATTCTACTCGTCTCCTCAGAAACCACTAAAGCAATCGCATCAGTTCTCTCCGCAATTCCAAGCGCTGCTCTATGACGAGTTCCAAGACGCTTACTTATAGCCATACTGTCACTAGTTGGGAACACCGCACCTGCACAAATAATCTTATCACCACGAATAATAACTCCCCCATCATGAAGCGGATTATTCGTAAAGAAAATAGAAGATAAAAGTGGTCCAGAAATATCCGCATATATTTTCTGTGCTTTTTCCACATAACTAGCTAAACTATTTTCTCTCTCAATCACAATTAAAGCTCCAATATGCATCTTCCTCATATAATCGACTGAACTTGTAATCTCTGCAATCGACTTTTCAAGCTCCGTAAGTGAAAGAGTTTTATGACGTCCAAGTAATTGAGCCCTTCCAAGTTGTTCCAAAGCATCCCTAATTTCTGGCTGAAAAATAACAATTAAAGCAAGTGGCGCCCACTCAATTACATAATCAATCAAATATCCAATCGTTACCAAATCTAAAGCATCAGCTAAAAACTTCGTAACCACAATAATCAAAATACCTTTAAAAAGCATTATCATTTTAACATTTTTTCTAAGACTTTTTAAAATAAAATAAAATAATGCCCAAACTAATAAAATATCTAAAATCTTTCTAGCAAGTTCTATTAATGTTTCTATCGTCATTAAAATAACCTCCATCTAACTTAATTAATTATATCATACTTAAGTCAAACGTAAAACCCTTTATTTTTTCAAACAGCCAAAAACCCGCATAAAAAAAGCGGAAATTCATAATCAAGAATTCCACACATTATTATTGTTTTGATTATTAGATGAAGGCATTGCAGCAGGCTCACTTGAAGTAGTAGGCGTAACATCTGGCACTTTATCCGTAACCACATTTTCATTAACCACACTAGTAGCAGGTGCCTGCGTAGGTTCAGCAGGTTTAACATCATTAAGCGTTTCCACCTTAACTTCCGGCATTACTGTAAAATCATCAGTCTGCACACTAGCTGGCGTCTGAATAGGTGTCTCTACAGTTTCTAAAGAAGCAGCACTATTATTCACATTATTATTGTTAGAAGCTTCATTACTCACTTCTTTTTTCTTGCTCTTTTTCTTACTTTCAGATAAATAACCTATAATCGCTAAAATAAATAAAATAGCTGCTAATATAACCCAAAACATCCAATTTGAAAATAATTCCATAAAAAACTCCTTTCTATCTTAAACAAATCATATCATTTTTTAATTTTATTTTCAATACTATCTCTCTAAATAATCGGCCCCTTTAAAAGGCTCTTCAAAAAGTAAACCCGGATAATTTTGCTGTCTTAAAACCTCATACACCATAATTGCTACTGTATTTGAAAGATTAAGCGCTCTAACCTTGTCACTCATCGGCACTCTAAGACACGTATCCAAATGATTTTTCAAAATTTCTTTAGGAATGCCCGTACTCTCTTTTCCAAATACCAAATAAATATTTTTACTTCTATCACTATAATCAAAAGACGAATGTGGTCTGCGTCCATAACGTGTTAAAAAATAAAACTCACCGTCATTTTTACTTAAAAAATCATCCCAATTTTCATAAACTGTGTAATCACACTCATTTATATAATTAGCGCCACTTCTTTTAATCACCTTTTCATCCAAACTAAAACCCAAAGGTTTTATCAAATGAAGTTTAGTTTTAGTTGCCGCACATGTTCGCATAATATTACCAGTATTTTGAGGAATTTCTGGCTCAAATAAAACTACATTAAGCATTATCTAACCCCCAACTTTTAATAATATTCTCAAGTCTTTTAATCGAATAATCACTAACATTATTTAAAACATTTACAATCTTTCCATCGGTAAATAAATATAAACTAGAATCTGAACTGACAATTTGATTTTTTAATTTCGCATTTGAACTATAATTATTCTTAAGTAAATCGTAAAAACTTCCCGTATTAACCCCATCTAAATTCATATAAAGAACATCATCGTTAATATCTAAATTTTGTATCAAATTCTTAAATTCATCCTCAAAATCTTTAATCTGCGAATTTTGACCAGAAGAAACATATAAAATAAATCTTTGATTTTCCAAAATATAATTAGAAATCTCCTCACTCTTGATTTCTTTAACCACCTTCGTCATAACCGAATTTTGCGCATAATAAACCTTCGTCGTATTGTACCAATCACGAACGTAAAAAGTCACCAATATAGTCATCAAAAACACTAAAACTAAAATAATATAATTCTTATACGGTATCTCTTTTTTCATTTTCACCCTCCTAAACTATAAATTAAAGCTCATCCTCCACATCGATATCTTCAATTTTAACATCAGGTAAAACAATTTTCTTATCTTCACAAATACGTAAGAACTTTTCCCTAAAAGCCGCACACTCCTTAACTCTACTATCAGGATAAATACGCTTACTATCTCTTATAGCAATATAAACATCTAGTATTCCAACCTCCGGCTTGTTTTCAAACAAAGCATTTGAAAAAGAACCAGAAAGTACTGAAAGTGAAACATCCGGATACATCGCTGATAAACCATATACCCTCTTATATTGACTAGTCGCATCAACAATAGACTCCATAAGTAAACGCCTAATAAAGCCATTTTCAATCATTTTAATACCTGTCTTATATTCAATCTTCGGAATAGTTCCAAGTAAAATTTGTATCGTTGCCTCTCTGTCAGGTTCAAGCACGTCAATCCTATCAAAACGTCTTAAAAACGCCCTATCACGTACAATATATGTTTCATATTCAATCGTCGTTGTCGCTCCAATAGCCTTAATATCACCACGATCAAGCGCCGGCTTTAAAATGTTTGCCAAATCCATCGGCCCATCAGAAGCTCCACCAATTAAAGTATGTACCTCATCGATAAAAAGTATCGTCTTAGGAGCCCTCTTAAGTTCAGACACAAGTAAATTTACCACTGACTCTGGTTTGCCATTAACAACCATTGTTCCAAGCAAAGAAGACGAATTAACCTTCACAATATTAAACCCTCTTAAAGCATTAGGAACATCGCCCCTTTGAATTTTATAAGCAATACCTTCGACAATCGCCGTCTTACCAATACCAGCCTTACCAATAAGTAAAGCCGACTTATCAGGTGTAAGTAACACAAGCATTGTTTTCTTTATTTCATCCTCACGGGCAATTGCTGGATTAGTCACATACTGTTTACTCGTCAAATTCTCACAGTAATTCGTAATAATCGGAAACTGACTTGCATCCAAAGGAACTATCTCATTATTTGGTAAATTATTCATAACATTTTCATTCATCATATCAATCCTTTATATATCCATTTTCTTCTAATTTTTCTATAATTTTACTCTTCTTCTGATTACCATCAATCCTGTTATGCGTATCCTCTTCATCACCATCTGTAATAAAAATGGTCGCTGGCGTACCCGAAATTGGAAACTCACTTACTAAAGCTGACTCATCTTCCTTAGATAATTTAGATAAATCTATATACTTAACATCCACATTATACTCTTTAATAATGTCGTTTAATGTAATTTCATAGGCCGCACACGCACTACAAGAACTTGAACCGATAAATAAAATAAAATCTTCCTTCTCGTCTATCATTTTATTAAGTTCACTATAACTTATCTCATCATAAGTCGTCTTTGAGCATCCACAAAGCATAAACATTATAGCACCTAAAATAAATAATCTCTTCATTTTACCACCAATATCATTATATAACAAAATATGGTAAAAAAAAAGAGATATAAAAAAACAAAGCCTGAAAACTTCATTTTTTATAAACTATTAATTGGTCATTAGTTAAATAAATTGTTCCATTTTGTTTTGCAATATCGTTAGCCGAAGCATTAAAAAATTGCCTTAAATCATTAAAAGTATCGTCCTCACCAGTAATATAAAATCTAACATCTTTGCGTGGAACCATAATCTTTTGACCCGGATAAATTATATCCGTATCATTTAAACCATTTAACCTTAAAAGCTGACTAGGATTGACATTATTACTTCGTGCAATCTCGTAAATATTATCACCTTTTTTAACCGTATACTCCATAAAATATGGATTTTCGCCCTTCATCTTTGGAACCACAATAAAATCTCCCGGTGATAAAATACTTCCCACCATAATACCGTTTATATTAGATAAATTTTCCACTGAAATACCAAAATCACTAGCCACGCTAGCTAAAGTATCACCATTTTTAACTTGATAAATCGTATACATAACTTCACCCCACAGTATTATATGCCCCAAAAAGAAAAAAGACCCTAATCGCTAGAGCCAATTTTCTTAATAATAACATCATATATAATACCAATACCAATTAAAGTTGATATTGCCGATACAATAAAACTAATGCCCGGTATCAAACTAAAGATAAATAATATTCCAAGTCCAAAAATTCCGACCACAAGCATATTGATATCTTTGTCAAAAAACTTCTGCCATAACTTATATCCAAGTAAATAACCCGCAAAAATCGTTGATAAATACATAATAATAAAATAAAATGCTAGTAAAATAAGTGAAAGAGGAATACCAATCGACATCAAGAACAAAATGAAAATTATAATTGGTACAATAATTAAAAACATAAGTCCTTTTGTAAACGCCTCTAATCCCTTATTAAAATCAAACTTGTCATATTCCTTTTGAACTCTAATAAATAATTTTGAAGCGGCTAAACTTAAAACCGCAAACACCAAAATAAGTGACATAAAAGACCAAAATTTACCCATTAAAGTTGCCATAAATTCATCATCGTTATTCTGAACCGCATCCGTTTTAATAAACTCACCCTTAACTACACCATCAGCCACCTTAACCGATGCATCCTTAGGATAAGATAAATTTCCCTCAATAACCGTATCTTCATCAACCGTTATATTCGTACCATAAACCTTTACATTACCACTAATTGTAGCTCCACTAATCTTAACATTTGAACCATATATACTAATATTTCTTCCAATATTAGAACTGATAGAAACATCCGCCCCAGCCACAATCACATCTCTTTTTAAATTAGCCTTTTTATTAACTTCTATCACATTACCAGCAATAAAAGCATCCTTATTAACTAAACCTTTAATTTCTACCGAATTGCCAGCCGCCACTAAATACTCACTATTACCAGTAAATGAAGCCGTATTTCCAACAATAAAACTAACGCCATCAGTCTTACCACTAACCTTAGCTTCATTGCCAATAGCCGCCGCACTTCCATTAATATCATCTTTTATCTCTGAATTATTGCCAACTTCACCTTTAAAATGGTCTACCTCTTTGGCCATAACCATACTGTTCATCATAAAACATACCATCAACACTAAAAATAATCTTAAAATCTTCTTCATATTTTTGCCTCCAACTAAATCTTATCATGAAATAAAATCTTTGTAAATTAATAAGTAATTTCTAAATAATCATCAGGTATCTTAAATAAAGATGCATCAGGTTCATCCATCAAATTATATTTAAAAAACACCTTCCTTTGAATACCTTCATACCTAATATAAACTAAATCATCCCCATCAAAATAATATGTTGTCTCTTCATTATCATACGTATATTTCTCATAAATATAATTCTTACCATAAACTTTTTCCTCGCCAGTCTCATATCCTGAAATTCTTAAAGAAGCCATATCATTAGGTAAAACCCCAATAGAATAATCCGTAACTGGACTTTCTGCCACATTATAATTTTTCATCTGAGGATCTATTGTATATAATTTACCATCTTTCCATATATTTATCATTTTACTAGAGCCATCAATCTCATAATAATACTCATCATCATCTCTAGCCATAATAATCTTTGTATCGTCATTTTTATTATTATTTCTATCCCAAAGCTCTACATAATAATTATTAGGATTAAAATCTTTAAAAAATAAATAAGTCTTCGAATTACCGTTTGCCTTATCGATCACTTTAGTTTCCACGCCGCAGCCCGCAAGCAATAAAATAAGCAAACATAAAATAATTTTTTTCACTACTTAGACCTTACCCTCAAAAATTCCGCAAATCCTAATAATAACTTCTTTTTATCCAAATCAAGAAAATCTAAATCTAAAATAGCTTGAAAACTCTCTTTAAATAACCTTTCCATCGTCTTTTCCGCATAATCATAGGCCCCTGATTTAGAAAAAATATCTCGAACCTTAGTCATATCATCTTCCTCAATTTCTTTACCATAATACTTCAAAAGCTCATCTTTATATTCAGTGTTTATCGCATAAGCATATAAAATAGTCTGTTTAAACTCCGAAACATCCGAAGTAACTGATTTTCCAATGTGCTTCTCATCGCCATAAATTCCAAGTAAATCATCTTTAATTTGAAAAGCTATTCCCAAATTAATTAAAGCATCCTCTAGCTTGTGAACTTTGTCATCATCTAACCCACCAAGTATCGCTCCTAAACAGTACGGACCAACCACCGAATACCATGCCGTCTTTAACTTATATATCTCCATCACATGATTTTCTAAATCACCCTCACTGCCATAAAATTCCTCATAAAACGGTAAAATAACATCGACCATTTCACCTTCACAAGTCTTAATTGCAACTGAATTATAATACTCTAATACTCGGCCTAAATTTTCATTATCTTTATAATTTTGGGCAATAACCTGCAAGGCTAAATAAAAACCCATGTCACCTAAACATAAAGCCATAGATGTACCAATGTCATGGCGCTTATCTATAAAACTCTCATCACCTTTTATTTGGTCACTATAAAGTTTTTGATATCGAACAGGTATTGTATCCATACCCCTTCTTTTATCCGCCTTATCAATAATATCATCATGAATTAAAATAGAAGTCTGAAATAATTCTAAAGCAATTCCTAAAGGTAAATAGCTATCATCATCATTTCCAAAACTTTGATAACCAAGTGCGATTAAACAAGCTCTTAAAAATTTACCTCCCTTATTACTAGAAACAAATTGTTCTAAAGCCTCTTCTAAAAACCTATTATTATATCCTTTAACAAATAAGCTGTTGTAATCTTCCATCTTTAAAACAAACTTATCTTTAATAGACAAATAATACTTTAAAAAATCATATAATATCTCTACCTTTTTTATCTCACCTTCGTTATCAATAATAAAGCCTATTTTTTTAGAAAATAAACTCTTATCACCCATAAACCATTTTAAAAATTCTGTACTATCTTTAATCTTAATAATCTTATTATCCTTATATTTATCACTATTACTTATAATATAATCGTATTCCAAAAGCATTTTTTTAACATCCATAGTTTTCCTCCTACTACAATTATACCTTAAAACTAATAAATTTCATAATTAAAAAAAACATAATTATCCAAAATACTTTTAAATAATTATGCTATTTTAAATAAATTATTTTATGAAAATACTATCAATAGTATAACCATTATATAATTGACTTAAAGTCGTCTCATTTTTTCCATCCAAAGTCATACGATATAAAGTCCCACTAACACCACTAACATTATCAGTATTATTAGAAGTATAATATATATAATCACCAGAAGATACAACCGAAGAACAAGTATTATAAAGTTCATCTATTGCCCCTTGTACATCACTACTTTTAAGTCCACTTGTTTTATTATCATAAGTTACTTGATTACTTGGAAAATATGTCACAGCATATACACTTACTGTACCTGTTATTAATGCAGTTAATATACAAAGAAATATTTTACTTTTAAACAACCTTTTTACCATATTTTAATCACCTACTATAAATTTATTATAATAAGTTTTATTTCTGAAATTTCGTAAGGCACCCAAATAAATGCTTAACAAAGATAAAAATTAAATTATTGTTATGATTTATTAAAGGGGCTTACTTTATGTATTTTAAACGTATCAAAGATTTAAGAATAGATAATGATTTGTATCAAAAACAAATAGCTAACTTACTAAAAATAACCAGACAACAATATGGTCTATATGAAAGTGGCAAAAGAGATATACCAGTTGATTTACTAATAAAATTAGCTGATTTTTATAATGTCAGTATTGATTACATGTTAGAAAGAACCAAAAACAAAAAAATCAACAAATAAAGTCTGAGACCTTTTAATCTTCAGACTTTATTTTCATAACTCCTCCTCTGTTATATAATTATATTAACACCATAAGGGCTATTAACAAATTAAAATACCTATATTTTTGTGCCTACAATTAAGGATTTTATACCGTCTTGTTATGCCCCTTTTATTGAATACCTTCTTCTAATTATGTCCAGAACTATAAGTATATTATGCTTCGAAATTTCAAATCTTGAATAATTGCTTTAAAAACACAGTCAACCATAGAAATCATATATTCTTCATCATTTGGCCTTTTAACAGGTTTATCAGTCTTTTCTAAAAGTGCATTCATTGCCACTCTCCTTTCTAAGAGGTTACCCTCTATATATAAACATAAGGGCGTAAAAATCATATTTCCTTCTAAAAAATCAAAAAAATTAAACAAATAAATGTCTAACTTTTACTTTTCTTATAACTTTTATTTTCCATAACCTTATAAAATATAAATAACAAAATAGCTAAAACTAAAACGCCAATACCACTATATATAATCGGTTTAGCCAAACTATCTGCAATCGATGAGGCAAATAATGAAATATCAGTTGTACCAATCATATCAACTAAAAACTCTGGAACAAGTAATCCCATACCTAAAATAACTAACCCCGAAATAAGTAAAGCCACACCTAAATTCGCACTCCACTCATAATTCTTCCTTTTTAAAATAATCACAATTACACCACTAATCACCAAACCAGTACATAAAATAACTTTCGTCTTCGTACTAAAAAGCTCCTGAATTAAATTAATCTCAAAATTGTGTCCACTGTTTGCTAAACTTGAAGCCGTTGGAACAGCTTCCACAATATCTGGTAATTGTTTCTTTATCTCCCTTAAAAATTTCTCCCGCTGACCATCATCTAACGAAACATTTCCCGCTTTTAATATATCATCCAAATTATCCTCAATTAACTCATAAGCATCATCTTCCGAAAAAGCTTTTACTTCCTTACCATTTACCACATAATCAGTCAAATTACCAACCGCATCACCAATTATCTGTTTAGTAATTTTTGAATCAATAATACTATCTACAACATCCGAAGATACTGAAAACTGTGAAGCTAAAGAATACATCTCATCAATAATCTGAGCCGCTCCACTATTTCCGAAGCCACTGCCACTATTTCTTATCTTTTTAGCGCTTGTAAGTAAATCCGTTTTTTCCATACTCTTAACGATATTATCCTTTGTCGCAAAAGAACTAATACCAAACACATAAACTGTACAAACCACTAAAATCCCAAAAATCAAAGAAAATAGTCCAGCCATGAAACTTTTAAACGCGTCCATAAACTCACCGCCTTATAAACTAAATTATACCACAGTAAATAATTACCGGCAAATTAATAAATTATATGTTCAATAAACTCAAAATATCCTAACCCCCTTTTTAAACACTACTTAAAAATGATATAATATCAGTGGTGATACACATGAAACAAGTTGTAATTATAGGTGGCGGAGCTTCTGGACTAACCGCAGCCATAACCGCTGCTAGAAATGGTAAAGATGTAACTATTATTGAAAAAAATAACAAATGTGGTAAAAAATTACTAATTACTGGAAACGGTAAATGTAACTTTTGGAACCAAGACCAAAACATAAATCACTACCACTCATCAACTCCAGATATCCTAAAAAATTTTATCACAAAAGAAAGACAAAACACCGTTTTAAATTTTTTTGATTCTCTAGGCCTTGTTCCCAAAATCAAAAATGGCTACTACTACCCATTTTCCAATCAAGCATCTAGTATTCAAAATATCTTATTGCAAGAGTGTCAAAAACTAAATATTCAAATCATTAACGATGTAAACGTTGAAGAAATTATTAAAAAAGATTGCTTCATCATCAACCCAAACAAAGAAAATATTAAAACCAAAAATATCATACTAGCAACCGGCTCCAAAGCCGCCCCTAAAACCGGATCTGATGGTTCAGGTTACGACCTTGCCAAAAAACTAGGTCACAGCATCATCCATCCTCTTCCATCATTAGTCCAGTTAAAAGGAAACGAAACCTATTTTAAAAATTGGAGCGGTATTAGATGTGATGTAATTGCTAATCTTTATATAGATAATACCTTCGCAAAAAAAGAATTAGGTGAAATACAGTTAACTGATTATGGAGTAAGCGGTATTTGTATATTTAATTTAAGTTCTAAAGCCGCCATCGCCCTAAATAATCATCAAAAAGTCACCTTAAAAATCAACTTCATGCCCTTCACCCAAAACCCTAAACAATATTTAAAAACATTAAATCAAAATGCTTATAAAAAAACAATATCCGAACTATTAGAAGGCTTTCTTCATTATAAACTAATTGATATTATCCTAAAAAAAGCCAATATCAAAAGAAATATTCCTTTAAACACCCTATCAGAAAACGAATTAAATAATTTAATAAAAACTCTAACAGAATTTGAACTAAAAATAAATATGACTCATACCCTAGACCATGCCCAAGTATGCTCTGGCGGCGTGCCTCTAACCGAAATAAATAGTCAAACCCTAGAATCTTTAAAAACTAAAAACCTATATTTCACTGGTGAAATAATCGATATTGATGGTGATTGCGGAGGCTATAATCTAGGTTGGGCTTGGATGAGTGGTATAATTGCCGGAAAGAACGTGAAATAATGCTTAGAATAAGACAAATAAAATTGCCCGTAGATCATAATAAAAATGAACTAAAATCAAAAATTGCTCAAAAATTAAATATCAAACCAAATGAAATTATAAACTTTAAAATAAATAAACAATCAATAGATGCTAGAGATAAAAATAACCTAATGTATATCTATGAAATAGATGCCAATATAAAAAATGAAAAACACCTACTTAATAAACACTCAAAAGATATTCTAAAAACCCCAGATGAAACTTATAAATTACCTCAAAATGGCATAAAAACCCTAAACCATCAAATCATCATTGTTGGCTCAGGACCTGCTGGCCTATTCGCCGGCTATATGTTATCCAAAGCCGGTTTCAAACCTTTAATCATTGAACGCGGAGAAGATATTGAAAACAGAGTAAAAACTATCGAAAACTTCTGGAAAACCGGACATTTAAACCCTAATTCCAATGTTCAATTTGGCGCCGGTGGTGCCGGAACCTTTTCCGATGGCAAACTAAATACCGGAACCAAAGATAAATATTTTAGAAATAAAGAAGTCTTAAAAACCTTTGTCAAACATGGCGCTCCCAAAGATATTCTCTATCTAAATAAACCCCATATTGGCACGGATATTCTCAGAAATGTCATCCAAAATATGATAAATGAAATAACAAAAATGGGCGGACAAATCAAATATAATACCTGCCTAACTAATATCAATATTAAAAATAATAAACTAACATCTATCGAAATAAACCATCAAGAAATCGTGCCCTGTGACAATTTAATCCTCGCTTTAGGTCATAGTAGTAGAGATACCTTTGAAATGCTTTTAAATAAAGGCTTAAATATAACGCCTAAACCTTTTGCTATTGGCATTCGCATCCAGCACTCCCAAGAACTAATTAATAAAGCGCAATATGGAAAAAAAGCCTCACTTCCACCAGCTAGTTATAAATTAACCTATCAAACATCAAAAAAAAGAGGTGTTTACTCCTTCTGTATGTGTCCCGGTGGTTATGTTGTAAACGCCTCTTCCGAACCAAACATGCTCGCAATTAATGGTATGAGTAATTATAAACGTGATACCGAAAATTCCAATAGTGCTATTATCGTTACCATATCCCCAAATGACTTTGGAACAAATCCCCTAGACGGCATCAAATTTCAAAGAAATTTAGAACAAAAAGCCTACCAAATAGGACATGGCCATATTCCAATCCAGCTCTATCAAGACTTCATCCAAAATAAACAAACTAAAAACATCAAAAGCATAAAGCCAATCTTTAAAGGCAAATACGAACTTGCTAATCTAAGAAATATTTTCCCAGAATATATCTCAGAAGCCTTAATTGAAGGCATCCAAAACTTTGATAAAAAAATCAAAGGCTTTGCTAATCAAGATGCCATCTTAGCTGCTGTAGAATCCAGAACCTCATCGCCAATCAAAATAATCAGAGACGAAAACTTCAACGCAAATATTAAAGGAATATATCCTTGCGGTGAAGGTGCCGGATATGCCGGCGGTATCATGACCTCTGCCACCGACGGTATAAAAGTAGCCGAGCAAATAATAAAAACATTTAAACCATAAAGAACTTCAAAAAGTTCTTTTATTTTTCTTCGTTATCAATATCTACATCCTTCAAAACCCTTTCACCAATTGTACTAACATACTCACCTTTAATTAATCTATCATAAATTAATATTTTCCTTTTAAAAATATTCGTCAAATTAACTAAATAAAATATTCCTAGTAAAAGTATATAAATAGCTCCAATCACAAACACTAATATATTCGAAACATCTAAACTCCGAGACATCAAAAGGATTAAATATCCGATACCTAAAGGTATAACTAAATAATATAAAATAATCAAAATTAACCTTAAAAATAATCTCAAAACTCGTTTATCCGGAAAATCTAATCGCATCTTTAAATATTTACTCCCTAGTGTCTGACCATTAAATAAAGAAGGAATAACCACATAATAAATAATTAAAGAAATTATAAATATATGTTCAATCTTAAAAAACATATATAAAATAGTCGAAAAAATAAACCATAAAAATATATCTAAACAAAACCTCGTAAATCTTCTAAGACCACTAATCTTTTTCCCAGCCTCTAAACTAGAACTGTCAATTTCATCTCTAGTTGGTAAAAATTTAATAAATAATCCCATTATAAAATAACCAGTTAAGCCGCCAAAAGTATTAATTATCAAATCATCAACATCAAAAAGCCTATATGGATGTGGATATATAAAATATAAACCCGTAAGCTGAGTAATTTCTAAAAACAAACTAAACAAAAAACTAAAAAATATTGTTTTTTTCAAACTGTTCTTAAAATAATACCTTAAATACATACCAAAAGGAATAAACATTAAAATATTAAATAATACCGTATATACACTAGAATCACTCAAAACCTGCCAAATATTCGTAAAAGATATAGTCTCTTTAATAATATCCGAAACAAAAGTAAAAGGAATAAGTTGACATACCGGACTATTCATATCAATATTATCTCTATCAGGAAGTGGAAAAATAGCTAAAAAATAAACACATATTATATATAAAATAAATGAATAAACTATCAAAACTCTAAGTTTATTAATTGACCCGTACTCATGATATTGTTTTAGTATAAAAGGAATAGTAAATAAAAATGCTAAAAACGGAAAAAAAGCAAATGCAATTTTAATTGCCTCTAAATAACTCATTTTCTATTTCTAACTCCTTTAATTAAAGCCAAGACTAAAAAGAATAAAAACAAAAGTAAAAAAGCTAAAATAATTTTAAACATATACCTCACCTCTAAATCCAATTATACATTAAACTATATCATTATACCATTTTTTAATATAATCTTACATTACAATTTTGTCACATTGTTGCTAGTAAATAAAAATCATGCTATACTTAAAAGCGAGGTGTAACTTATGCAAGAAATGGTAATTGAAATAATGAATAATTTTGGCTATATTGGTATCTTTCTTCTAATAGCCATTGAAAACATTTTTCCACCTATTCCATCAGAAGTAATTCTTTTATTTGGTGGATTTATGACCACATCTACAGACATGAACGTAATAGGCGTTATCATCGCATCAACCTTAGGTTCACTTGTTGGTGCCATTGCCCTATACTATATTGGAAAAATATTAAATAAAGAAAGACTAAAAAAAATTATTACTAGTAAATATGGAAAATTATTAAGATTAACCCCAGAAGATATCGATAAAGCCGATAACTGGTTTGATACAAAAGGAAATAAAACCGTCTTCTTTTGTAGATTTATTCCATTAATTAGAAGCTTAATTTCTATTCCTGCTGGTATGAGCGAAATGCCAATGAAAAAATTTTTAATATATACAATAGCTGGTTCTGCTATTTGGAATACTGCCCTAACCATCGCTGGAAGTATTGTTGGTGAAAAATGGGAAGATATATTAGCTATCATGGACCAATACTCTCATATAATTGTTATTGCTCTAGCCATCATATTTATAATCGCTGTTGTAATTTTTTACTCAAAAAGAAGAAAAAAAACAAAATAAACATTGTTTTTTCTTTTGAATTAATAATTGGAGAATAAAAAATGAATATAAAAAAACTAGATATATTATATAACTATGAATTACAAAAAGAATTTAAAATCAAACAAAAAAAAGCCATAATAGATTATCAAAAATTTATAGATAACTTCATATTAAAACATCAATATCAAACTAAAGAAGAAAACTATCAGCTATTAGAACTACTCATATTTGAAATATACGATTTTAAACTGTGGATAAATGACCAAGATAAAAAAGTTTTATTAAATAACATTTTAAATAAAATAACACCATATTTAAACAATAAAAACATTTTTAAAAGATTTCTAAACTTTATTCAAACTGTATTTGAAAAAGACAATACTTCTTTATATATCAAAGAAAATGAACAAATTTTAAAATTCTTATATCTAAATATAAAAGAAAAATGGCAAACAAATCTCACTATAAATAAAATGCAAAACATTTTAAAAACAAACCATATAGAAGAATTAATAATATTTACTTTAAAAATCATAGAAAAAAACATTAATAAACAAACAGCTATCAATCTAGCTTATAATTACCTAGATTATCCAAAAGTCTGTGATTATCTCTTACACATTTATAAAAACAATCCAGAAAAAACTAAAGAATTACTATCTAAAATTATTATAAAAGACTGTTCACACTAACAGTCTTAATTTATTGTATATGGCTCTGATAAAGTGCCCTTTCCTGATAATTTAACACTAGAAGAAAGTTAGTGTAAAGAGTTTTTGGGATAATTAATAAAAATCCGAAAACTCTTTTGATATGTAATTTTAAAAAGTATGA